>CAZVRN010000375.1:0-2990 GCA_964629485.1 uncultured Thermodesulfobacteriota bacterium
CGCATAAGTCTTTCAAGGAGGATTGAATATAATGATAGATTTTGAAATCGCACCACTAACAAAGGAAGTCATAAAGAAAACGCATGATTTTGGTGAAAATTTCACCAGAAAGATTGCGCGCTATTACGATGAATATGAACATGAGCATGAAGAACTGACTGAGGAGCAAATCAGTACGATCAAAGAACATCAAAAGTCCCTTTTAAAAATGATGCAGGACCCGGATAAACCCCGTGAAAAGCCTGCATTGAGCAATGTAATGATAGGTGAAGAACGATCCTGGGGAGACCAGGCCACCTTATCGGGCGCCACAAGAATGGGACTTGGAAACGCGGCCATTAATGCTGTCGCTACTGACGATCAGAAAAAGCGCTTTGGACATCTCTTCGCCGCTATGGCCATCACGGAACCGGGGTGCGGTTCAGACACCGCCGCTATTTCAACCACGGCCAAGCTCGATGAGAAGACAAACGAATGGGTTTTAAACGGAGAAAAGATTTTTGTCACATCGGGCAGGCGCTGCGAGGCTGTGGTCGTATGGGCAACTCTTGATAAAAGCGTCGGACGGGCCGCGATTAAAAGCTTTGTTATTGAAAAAACCAGGCCCGGAATAACAATAACCAAAAATGAAAAGAAGCTCGGAATTCGGGCCTCAGATACGGTTTCAATTGTTCTTGAGGATTGCCGTATCCCCTATGATAATATCCTGGGCAGCCCGGAGATCAAGGAGCGAAAAAAAGGCCTTGGCGGAGCCATGGCGACCTTTGACGCCACCCGGCCTGGAGTTGCAGCCGGGGCTGTTGGAATATCTCGCGCTGCGCTGGATTTCACCAAGGCAAAACTGGAGGAAGAGGGATACACTTTCCCTTATGACCGTGGGTTGCATTCTTTAAGTGCAATCCAAAGAGACATTCTTGAAATGGAGGCTAACCTTGATGCCTCAAGGCTTTTAATCTGGCGGGCTGCGGCCATGATGGATCAAAAATTACGAAATAGCAAAGAAGCTTCCATGTCCAAAGCCAAAGCCGGTAAAGCTGCTACTTTGGTTTGCCAGAAGTGTGTCGCTATCTTGGGGCCTCTTGGTTATTCACGGGAATGGCTGGTGGAAAAATGGATGAGAGACTGCAAGATCACGGATTTGTATGAAGGTACCGGCCAGATTAACACCCTGATTGTTGCCCGGCAAATCTTGGGCTATACGCGGCATGAACTCAAATAATATTGCTTGGTTGGAGCGGGTTAAACCGCTCCAACCACAAAATTTTATTTCACACAATTCATCCCCTCATATTTAATTTTTATTACAGTTGGCTTTCGTCGAATTATGTCCCGGCTAGATCAATGATTATGATGAAGACAAACAAGTAGAGGCCTCTTAAGAACCAGTAATTTTGTTGAAATCGCGGATAAAGAAATTTTAATCGCAGGAATATTAACGGTATTTCGAGGGATTAAATTTGAGCCTGACAATGAGTTCAGCTAAAGGACGAAATCCTTAAAAGATTTCAAACAATAATTTGAGAGATAAATATCTGGATTAAGCCTGCGTCTTTCGGTAATATATCTGGGGAATCTTTAAGATAGAAGGTACGAAAATGGATGTTCCGTTTATCCGGACAGCCTTATTTGTTCCAGGTAACCAGCCGGAACGGGTAGATAAAGCTGTCCGTACGGCTGCCGACGCTCTCATCATTGACCTTGAAGATGCTGTGCCTCTTGCGGAGAAAGCCAATGCCAGGATAAAAGCCCGGGACAAACTCATCCAGCACCCCAACAGATTAATTTTTGTGCGTGTTAATAGTTTTGAGTCTGGTTTTTTGCAGGAAGATCTGGATTGTGTCGCGGCGGTTAATTCATTGGACGGCATTATTTTGCCCAAAGTGGAAGGCAAAGATCATATTCGGAAAATCGATGACATTCTTAACGACCTGGAACATTCGCAGGGCCTAGCCAGAGGAAGCGTCATCCTCATTCCATTGATTGAATCCGCCAGAGCTATTGAATGCCTTTTTGAGATTGCGTCAGAAAAGGTGAATGCCTCAAGGCTGTATACTGTGGCCTTCGGGGCAGCCGACTTTGCACGGGATCTGGGAATTGAATTGACGAAAGAAGGCGGTGAGCTTTCCTACGCGAGATCCCGGATACCTATCGCCTGCCGCGCCGCAGGTCTCGATCCGCCGCTGGATACGCCCTTTATGTTAGATCTTAAAGACCTTAAGGCCTTGGAAGCTGATGCCAAAAGGGCCAAGCAGGCCGGGTTTCAAGGGAAGTTATGCGTTCATCCCAGTCAAATAGAACCTGTAAATGAAGTGTTCAGCCCGTCTGATGAAGAAATTTCTTTTGCCAAATTGGTGGTGCAAGCCTTTGATGAGGCGAAGAGCAAAGGGAAAGGGGCTATTCAAGTAAAAAATAAAATGATAGATTATCCTGTTGCGGAGCACTTTCGTAAAATTTTGAAAATGGCGTCTTTTCTGGGCAAGATTTGAAAAATTTCGAAAGAAGATAATAGGTGATTCCTGTGTCATTATATCTGAAAGAAATTCCGGTATTGTCAGAATATGCCAGGACAAGGGGCTGGCCTTTCGTAGTCGCCTGGATTCACCGCGTGACCGGGCTTATTCTAGTTTTTTATGTCTGGTATCACATCTACACGCTCTCCTTGCTGAAAGCACCAGCTGAATACAATGCGAAAATGAATTTTTTTGGTTTTTTCATTTTTGTTGTTCTTGAATGGCTCCTGGCGGCACCGGTTATTTTTCACGCCTTAAATGGCGGTCGCCTGATCCTTTATGAAGTTTTCCAAAATAGAAATGATGAGTCCATGATGCGATGGGTTTTTAGCCTTTCCATTACCTACGTCCTGCTGTTGGGCCTGTTCATGGTCATGGGAAACCAGTCTGTTTCACCCCTATTGTTTTGGCTCCTCACCCTGCTGGTCAGTGTCTGCCTGACCTATGTGACTGCGACTGGAATGGGCAAGAGCGGTGCAT
>CAZVRN010000376.1:0-2984 GCA_964629485.1 uncultured Thermodesulfobacteriota bacterium
CTTTTGCTGTTTAATGCCAGGTTTATTATTAGAAACATCAGCGGCATGTTTTGACCCGAAGCCTCTTCCCGTCGGTGGTAAAGGTTACGGCCCCGTTTATGTCCGTGCGGTAGATTACGGCCCCGATGGCCCTGACACGGGCCAGGACCTCCGGCGAAGGCTGACGGAAACGATTATGCCGGCCGACGGAAAAAACCACGTATCTTGGCCGGACTGCTTCCAGGAAAGCCGGGGTCAAAGAGGTTTTTCCGCCGTGGTGGCTGGCCAGAAGCACGTCGGCCCGCAGCCTTTTTTTCTGTCTCGACACGATTTCCGCCTCTCCCTCTTTTTCAAGGTCGCCGGGGAAAAGAAACGCGAATTTGCCGCATTGAATTTTAAGGACCAGAGAATTGTTATTGAGAAACAGCGGCTGCATTTTGTCTCCCCCTGTTTTTAACGCCAGGAAATTCGGCGGCGGGTGAAGGACCTGGACCAGGGCGGAACCGAAGCGCCTGGGGCGGTAAAGTTCTTCAAGTCCGGGGCTGTTTATCCCCAGGCGCTTAATGACGTGATAAAGTTTCCAGTACTCGGTTGAGGCTCCTGCCTGGTGGTTGGACCAGAACGCCGCCGGGCGGAAGGCTTGAGCCAGGTAAGCCAGGCCCCCGCAATGATCAGGATGAGCGTGGCTGAGCACCAGAATGTCTATCCGGGTTACGCCGTTGTGAAGTAAGTATGGAGCAATGACCTTTTCCCCGGGGTCAAACTTTGATTGGCTGAAACCTCCTCCGTCGATGATCATCTCTGTCTGGTCGGGAAAGGAAACGTGGGCCGCGTTTCCCTGGCCAACGTCCAGCATGGTTACCGTAAGCTCGGGCCGCATGGAGCGGGATATCGCTGGCCATAGCTGCACCGGAATACAGGCGGCAATGATCAGGATGGAGAGGATAAACGCCTTTTTAAACGGCCGAACCAGAAAAAGGTCGAGCAGAAGGAGATAATACCCGATCATAAGGACCGGACCCGGACCGGGCACCGTCAAGTTCACCCACGACCAGGAGGCTGCTCCTTCTACGGTGGTCAGTATGACCCATATCAGTTTTTCGACAGACAGAAAGATGACTTTCCCCAACCAGGGGAAGACAAAAGCCGCGGTAATTCCCAGAAGCCCCAGCGGGATACAGATTAAGGTAATCAAGGGTGTGATTACTAAATTGGCTGGCAGCGTGAGCAGCGGAAACTGGTTAAAGTGGTATGCCACAATCGGAGCGGTGCCCAGGGTGGCGGCGAGAGTGATGCTCGCCAGCCCTGAAAGTCTGTCCATAACTGTTGTGTGGTACGTGTCGTTGCCCTCTTGTTTTTTTCGATTAAGCCAAAAACCGGCCAGGCGCGGCGTCAGCAAAAAGATGGCCGCGGCCGCGGTAAAAGACAGTTGAAAGGAAATACTGAAAACAGCGCCCGGCTGGAAAATCAGGATGACCCAGGCTGCCGCGGCCAGGGCGGACCAGAAATCCCTGCTTTTGCTCAGGAGAAAAGCCAGGGCGAAAACCCCCACCATGACGGCCGCCCGTATTGTTGAAGGTCTTCCTCCGGCCATGGCGGTATATAGCAGAACCGGCCCCAAGGCGACGAGCGTCGAAATGCGCGGCACGTTCAAGCGAAGCGCCAGGCCGGGCCAGAGCAGGAGCAGCCTTGAACACAGCCAGTAAGAGGCAATGCCTATCAAGCCGATATGCAGGCCGGAAATGGCCAGAAGGTGAGCCAGCCCCAGGCGCCTGAAGGCTTTTTCAACCCCTGGTTCTATGTCATCCCTGATTCCCAGAAGCAGGGTTTTTAAAAGGCCGCGTGCGGGCTGGGCCACGGTCTGGTCAATAAAGTGCGCTGACTTGTTGCGAAAAGCGTCAACCAGCATAAGAAGCGAAAAAGCCTGGCCGGGATTTTTTATGGCTACCAGAAAACGGGGGTCTTTAACATATCCCTGTATCCATACGCCGCGGGAGACCCAGTAGGCCTGGTAGTTAAATCCGCCTGGATTGGAAAACCCTTCGATTGTTCTCAGGGTTGCCGGAAAGCGGACCCAGTCGCCTCTTCTTAATGTCAGACGATCGCCCTGGACGCTGAGATAGACCCGGCCTCTCACTAACGACGGCTTCCCGCCCGGAACCATAACCTCCCGGGTTGATACGATCAGGCGAGTCCGGCCATGGGAACGCCAGGGCATTTGCGTGATGCGTCCCCCGAAGATAAGTCCTGGTTTGTTTCGGTATTGGTAAACGTGAACGGTATCTGTCGGCGGTCTAAAAAGGTTGGCCGAGGCGGCCAGGCCGATCAAGAAAAAAACCCCGGCCGCCGCGGCCAGGGGAAACCGGTACTGTCTTAAAACCCAGAGGGCGAAAACAAGAGTGGCTAGGGCGGCCAGGGGCCAGAGCCGTCCGGCCGCCGGAACCAGATGGGGCCCCAAAGAAAGGCCGGTCATATAAAAAGGAAGTAAAAAAAGAAGAGGGCGGGCCAGGAGAGAGCGGAGCCCGCCTTTAATCGCCATTATTCCGGTTTGTTAATCCTGGCTCCTTGATCTTTTCCTGCAGTCGGGCCAATTGTTCCTGAAGGTCGAGGATCGTTCGGCGCATTTCAAGAATGATGCCCACGCTGGCCAGGTTAACGCCAAGATCATTTTTCAGCCTTTTTATTAACGCAAGGACCTCAACGTCTTCCGGTCGAAGGTAACAGCGGCCGCTGATTCTTTCTATGTTGATGAACCCCTCGGCTTCATAAGCCCGGATTGTCCGCACTGAAATCTTCAGACGTCGAGCCACGCGGCTGATAGAACAAATAGGACTGAGCATCGCTCGCCTCAAAGGAGTTTTCTTTTATATCTTCCCCCGAAGCTTTTTGAATATTTCTTTTGCTTCAGGGCTTAAGTTTCGAGGTACCTGAACTTTGGTCGTCACATACAAATCGCCTGCTGGAGCCTTTTTCCCGGCCGTTATGCCTTTGCCTTTCAGGCGGAA
>CAZVRN010000377.1:0-2974 GCA_964629485.1 uncultured Thermodesulfobacteriota bacterium
TGTATATTAAAATTTAAAGTTTAAAGAACTTTTTTTATAATACTGAAATATTTTATGAGGTGAGTTAATTTCGACTTAATTTGACCAGGTGACTACAAAATGGCAATCTCCGGCCGCCTGATATCCCGGGCTCCTGCCGTGAAATTTTTCAGACCAGGCGATCTATCAAACCGCCTTTGAGCCACAAGAAATCGAATGACTGGGTTTCTTCCATGCCCCTCAAACCGCTCTCAATTGCCGGCACATCGGCACCCCCGGCCTTCTCTTCATGAATCCCCGCAGTAGAAAAACGCTCAATTGCCGAACGCAAGGCCTTGATTTTCTGCTTCCATTCGATGTCAGTCAAACCAGGAGGAGACGGGATCTGGTCAGAAGATGATCCCGCCTCCGGAATAACGAAAGGTCCGATGCCGCTGTGTTCGCGAAAAAGTTTGGCCTGGATTTTAGCCTTTTCCTGTCTTGCCCGTATCAGGGCATTCCCCAGCCTTGCAATGACCCTCGCGTTTTCCAAGATGGAAGCACTAGCAGACATATGTCTTTTCACTTAAGCTTTATATAGACTATTCGTTTAATAATACTAGCAAAAAACTTCAGCTTATACAAGCAAAATCAGTTTAAACCTTTTAAGAAATCCCTTGAGCCGAATTCCTTATCAGGCTTAATTTTTCGCCTTCCGCGATTTGAACAGAATTACTGATGTGATATAGGTCTCTGCTTGTATCGGGTTTTCTCTTGGAAAATACGCCAAGGCCTCATTTTCGAACGCTGATAAAAACCAGGTGATATGTTTTTTAAAATTTATATTCGATGAGGTTCCAATCTTTGGGGAATGACCTTTACTGGGTAGAACGGCCTTTGATATTGATAATGATCAATTGCAGGGAAGCGTCTGCCAGCACGGCCGGGATAGGCCATGATTCCTGGCTGTAAAGCGTAGATTTAGACTTAAAAGAAACTAATTACTCTTTGTCAGACATCGAAAACGGCGAAGCGTTTCTAACTATTTTTAAAACAGCTTCGCCGTTCTTCTTCCTAAGTTACCGGAGACGAAATATCAGGTAATTTTGATTTTTCCCGGTTAGCCAATCAGATTACAGAACCGAACCCATGTTCAGATCTTCGGCCGGGTTTAAAACCTTTTCAATATTATCCGCGATCTCTTTCGGAGTAGGCAGGCCGCCCTCCTTAATAAATCCGTCAGCCACTGTCATCTTGAACTCGTAAACTTTACCGCCCTGGACACCGCCATGACTGCCGATGACGCGCCCGTTTAAATCTTTTGCAAGGTCAGAGGCCAAGAAAACCACTACCGGCGCCATGGCGTCAGGGGAGAGCATGTCCTCTGTGACATTTTTGAAACCCGGCAGGTCCGCCGTCATCCTGGTATATGCATTGGGGCAGACGGCATGCACTCTAATGCCGTATCTCGCAAGTTCCATGGCCGCTATTTTGGTAAAAGCATAAATACCGGCCTTGGCCAACCCATAATTAATTTGGCCGAAATTACCAATGAGGCCGGACATGGAGGTAGTGTTAATTATAACCCCGCCTTCGCCGCGAGAACGCATCACGCGCGCGGCAGCCCTTGAACACAGGAAAGTTCCTTTGGCGTGCACCTTCTGCACCAGGTCCCAGTCATCCTCGCTCATGTTCAAAAGGGTTCTATCCCTTATGATACCGGCATTATTCACCAAAATATCCAGCCTTCCGAACTTGGAAAGGGCTGTCCAGATCATGGTGTCAGCGCCATCCAAGGTGCCTATATCAGAGTAATCAGCAGCAGCGGTACCACCGGCATCCCTGATTTCTTGAACCACCTCATCAGCGACCATAGTCTGACTGCCAGTACCATGAAGGCTGCCGCCAAGATCATTCACCACCACCTTGGCTCCTTCCCTGGCTAAAGACATGGCTTCTGATTTGCCAATACCCCTGCCAGCACCGGTAACGACAGCTACCTTACCATCTAAAAGTCCCATAAATTATTTTCTCCTTTTCGGTCATAATTAAGTCACACTACGAATATACAAATCATAACTGAACGTTTTTACCCTAAAGTCAAACCGAGGTCAAGCAGAGACCTCTTAAGAAACGGTAATTTTGTTCAAATCGCGAAAGTGATGCGGCCTTAATAAAAGGCAAGACTAATTTTTTGCCAGAGTTTCAGAACGAGGACTATGAATCTTCCCAGAGAGCAATGACCCAATCCCTGGCCGGGGCCATCTCGTCAGGACCAAGTTCAATCGTAGCGGTTCGGCTGTACCCCCGCTCTTTAAGCAGTTTAAAAATTTTGAAAAATGGCACCTTCCCCTGCCCTGGGAAAAGATGAAGATCATCGCGCGGACTCTGACCACCGTGGTTGTCATGAAGATGAAGATGCGTAATCCGGTCATAAAAATGAAAAATTGTCTCAGGCGCGGTATTTGAGGAATGCATAAGCATAGCATGACCCAGGTCCAGAGTCAGACCCAGCCTTTCATACCTGTTTAAAGGCAGCGCGAGATCATTCCAGGTTTCACTTAAATTTTCCAGGTTGATCTGCACGCCGCATTCTGATCCCCAGTCGACCAGGCGGCTCAAAAGCTCTACCTTAGCCGTAATTACCTGTTGATCCAGCCAGCGGGGATCCAGCCAGAGATGGATGGTTAAAAGATCAATGCCCAACTCTTGAGCTTCTTGCAGGGCCTGCCTGAGTTGCGGGAAGTACTCCTTTTCCAATCGGCTCAAAATACGAGGATCCCCTTCTTCCGGGCCGTGTGCGAGTAACCTTACTCCGCTACTTTGCGCCAGTCTCTTCCAGGCCAGTTTCTCTTTGAGGCCGCCCGGGCAAGGCAGGGTTATTTCCAAAATTTTAAACCCCTCTTTCAAGAAGATTTTCGCTGCTTCGAGGTTGCGTGTTCGAGCACTAATTTTAATCATGAGGCTTCCTTATTAAAGACACTACCTTATAATATAAAAATCTGAAAGATCGGAA
>CAZVRN010000378.1:0-2970 GCA_964629485.1 uncultured Thermodesulfobacteriota bacterium
AGGCGCGGCAGTTGCATTATACCGCGCCTTACCTCGGCGTGGCCCCGATAACCATTAAACTGGCGGCCAAGCTGGCCGAGATCACCCCGGGGGACCTTTCCGCGACCTGGTTTACCAGCGGCGGTTCAGAGGCGGTCGAATCGGCCATCAAGCTGGCCAAGCAGTATCATTTTCACAACAAAGAGAGAGAAAGAACCAAGTTTATCTCACGCAAGTACGCCTACCATGGCACCTCCATGGGCGCTATCAGCCTGACCGGCCCGTGTCCCGGTTTTGATTTTTTCCGATTCATAAATGAACCGAACAGGATGCCCGGCGTCTCCCACATCCCCGCTCCCTACTGCTATCGCTGTGACCTTGGCCTCGAATACCCGGCTTGCGATATTGCCTGCGCCAGGGAACTGGAAAAGGAAATCGAGCGCCAGGGGCCGGAAACAGTGGCCGCTTTTATCGGAGAACCGGTCATGGGGGCCGGCGGCTGCATCCCGCCCGTGCCCGAGTACTGGCCTATAATCCGCTCCATCTGCGACAAGTACGGGGTGCTCCTGATCGCGGACGAGGTGATTAACGGTTTCGGCCGAACCGGGAAGATGTTCGCCTGCGAACACTGGGGACTCGAACCGGACATCATGACCATGGCCAAGAATATCTCCGGCTGTTACGTGCCATTGGGCGGGGCGATCGCCAAGGCGGAACTAGCCGAAAAACTCCCGCTTTTTATGCACGTTTTCACCTTCAGCGGGCATGCCGTGGCCTGCGCCGCCGGCCTGGCCGCTATTGAGATTATGGAGCGTGAAAAGATGGTCGATCACGTGGCCGAAGTGGGGGCCTACATGCTGGACGGCCTTAAAACCCTCGAGACGCATCCCCTGGTCGGGGAAGTAAGAGGCATTGGCCTGATTCACGGGGTGGAGCTGGTCAAGGACAAAAAAACCAAGGAACCGTTTCCGATGAACTCAGTACCAGACAAAGTGGCCAAACGAATGCTGGATTACGGTATTTTTTTAAGGGTCGGCGGAGGCAACGTGATCGAGATAGCCCCGGTTTATGATTTTACCAAGAAAGACGCCGAGACCGTGGTCAAGGCGCTGGACAAGAGCCTTGCAGAGGTTGAGAAAGAATTGTAACGAAAGACCTTTTAAGAACTTCGTCCTTTAGCCGAACTCATTGTCAAATTCCGTGATTTCAACAAAATTACTCGTTCTTAAGACGTCGTGATAAAAGTTTTACGAACCCGCAAGGTGTTTGAAGAAAGGAGCAGCCATGTCAAAGAATGATGAATTTGCCTATCTTGATGCCACGGCCCAGGCCGAACTGGTGCGCTCGAAAGAAGTGCAGCCCATTGAGCTGGTGGAAGCGGCCATTGAGCGCGTCGAGCGTTTGAACCCCAGCCTCAACGCCGTGATCACGCCGCTGTTTGACCAGGCCCGTGAGACAGCCAGGGGCGACATCCCGGACGGTCCGTTCAGAGGGGTCCCGTTTTTAATGAAAGATATCGGGGCCTATTACGCGGGTGTGCGGATGGCCATGGGCACATCCACCCTAAAAGATTTTGTGCCTGACCATGACAGTGAGCTTTCAGCGCGATTCAAGAAAGCCGGCCTGATCACCATTGGGAAGACCAACACGCCCGAACTGGGCCTTCTCCCGACCACGGAGCCCAGGCTTTTCGGCCCCACCCGGAACCCCTGGAACACCGATCGAACCACGGGCGGGTCCAGCGGCGGGTCTGCCGCGGCGGTGGTTTCCGGCATGGTTTCCGTGGCCCACGCCAATGACGGCGGCGGGTCCATCAGGATTCCGGCCTCCTGCTGCGGGGTCTTCGGCCTGAAACCCACCCGGGCCCGCAACTCGCTGGCTCCTGACTACGGGGACATGATGTCCGGCCTGGTCATCGAACACGCGGTGGCGCGTTCCGTACGGGACAGCGCAGCCCTGCTTGACGCCACGGCCGGGCCTGTAATCGGCGATCCATACTGGGCCCCGCCGCCGGAGCGTCCTTTTCTTGAAGAAGTCGGCGCTGATCCCGGACGGCTTCGCATCGCCTTCAGCACCAACGCCGCGACAGGCACTCCGGTGCACGCTGACTGCGTCGAGATGGTGCGGGATACGGCCAAACTGTGCGAAGAACTCGGCCATGAGGTGGTTGAGGTGGAAAACATAGTCGAGCTGCCGCCCGCGACCGAGGGCGAGTCGGGATTGCTCGAACGGGCTTTCAGCGTGCTCTGGTCGAGCGGTTTGGCTGCCACGATCAATGGTATCGCCCTGCTGACCGGCCAGCCTCCCAAGGCCGAGGATTTCGAGCCGCTGACCTGGGCCCTCTACGAGCAGGGGCAGGGATACAGCGCTTCGGACTACCTTATCGCCGTGCAGATGATGCAAAGGCTGGCCCGTGAAATCGCCAAGTTTTTCGTGGACTATGACCTGCTGCTCACACCGGTGCTTGGCAGCCCGCCTGTGCCCATCGGCACCTTTGACGCCACAAAAGAAAATACGGACCAGGCCTGGCAGCGCGTGGTCGAATTCGCGCCGTTTACCGGCATCTTCAACGCCACCGGCCAGCCGGCCATGTCCGTGCCGCTTTTCTGGAACAAGGAAGGACTACCGATCGGCAGCCATTTTGTCGGGCGTTTCGGGGACGAGGCCACGCTTTTCAGGCTGGCCGCCCAACTCGAAGAAGCCAGGCCCTGGGCAAACAGGCGGCCGCCGGTTTCAGCTTAAAATATTCTCCTGGGAACTGTTTTGTTAGAAGGCACTCCCAGGAATTCCTCAAAAAAATCGCAGCCAGCGAATGGTTTGTTATCGCCGGCTGCGATTTATATTTTTAATGAGGCCTTTGCTTTCGGCTAAGGCTCCCCCGAATTTTAACTTCGCCTCAGACCCCTCCCGGCCTCAACCCCGGTGGCCTTGCCCTGGTCAATGGAGAGAACCCCGTTGACAAAGAGGTACTGGATACCTTCGGCGTACTGG
>CAZVRN010000379.1:0-2955 GCA_964629485.1 uncultured Thermodesulfobacteriota bacterium
AAAACAGGGCCTGCGCGAAACATGCCCCTCGTGAAGGGAACATTTCTTTAACTCGGATTGCTACAGGAACGGGGCTCCATAAGATGGCCTCCGCTTTATTGGCGGAATGTAATGGTGCCACCGTGATACCCCCCACAGTTTGCTGTGAGCAGAGTTCATTTTTTACCCGGCCGGTTTTCTGAAAGCCAGAGCCGGATGGCTTCTGCCACTCCGCCGTTGTCGTTGGAAGCCACTTGCGGAAATCGTTCTTTCAGCTCGGCCGGGGAATTGGCCACAACGTAACTGGTTTTTGCCCATTCGAGGATATCCTGGTCGTTGAAATCATTGCCCACAAAAAGCGTGTTTTGACGTGACACCCCGAGTTCTTCGGCAAGCCATGCCGTAGTAAGACCCTTGGAAACAATTTTTGGAAATATTTCAATCCAGGCGGACTGATGGTCCAGCGGGGATGTGGTCCTGATAATGGAGAAGTCCTTAAGTTTCATCTTCATTTCCTCGAAGATTAAAGCCCCCTCAGAACCGGGCACTATGGCCACGAACTGGGATGCCGGGCCGAATTCCTCGTGTCTGCCTTCAAGGGGCCAGGAGTGGCCTTTTGAATAGTTGAGCCGTCGTTCGAAATCCGTGTCCGACACCCCTGCCGCATGGTAGGCGAAAATATGACTGCCTGGTACCGGCTTGTGAATTGTGAAGTTATAACCGGCTTCAATCAGCAGGTTGGCCACAGAGCTGACTTGCTCAGGTGAAAGGCTGGTTTTTCGAACGAGTTTCCATTCCGATGCCGTAACAACACCGGCTCCGGATGAGAAGACGATATAATCAATCGGGAGCGTTGTTGTGACGGCGCTCCTGAATGAAGCCAGTGAACGCCCGGTGGCGATGACTCTGACTATGTTCGCCGAGCCCAGTTCTTCGAGTGCCGCAAGGTCTTGTGGAGAGAACCCGTCGTCTGATCGCCTCAGGGTGCCGTCGAAATCAGTGATAAACATCCCTTCAGGTTTTGCGTTTAACCAGCCTGCTCCAGGCAGACTTTCGGATATGATCATGGTGAAGCCTCTTAGAAATCTAATATGCAAAAGGCGGAAAGTGGTCGCCTTAAAACTTTAAAAGGGCGCCTTCTCTCAAATGAATTTACTGATTTTACCACAAAATCAAGAATTCTCAAAAACCAGTAATTTTATTGAAATCGCGGAAGGAAACAATGAGTTCAGCTAAAAGATGAAGTTCACAGGATGTCTTAACACAAGGAATCCGTCTCTTTAATGTACTGCTTCCGGTGTACACGGCTCTTGCGCTTTCGCTCTGGTGGTGGCAATATAACGCTGTTGGCTGAACAAAGTGAATTCGGAAGATACCATGCTTCGCCGAGGAATATTCATTAGCTTACTGCTTGCAGCTTTCGCCCTCTCCGGGTGCGAGCGGCTGCCTTGGTTTCATCCCCCTGAAGAGGCGATTATGGTTCGGGTTAAACCTGGCAAATGGCCTGTTCTGGCGGATGATCTTGACAAGGCCTCTCTTTGCCGGGCCCTTGAACAATCCCGGGTTTATTTGCGAAAATTGCCTTCGGACCGGCTTTTCAAGTTCGGGTCTGATACCTATTCAACGGGTCATCTGCTGGCTTCTCTGGACACTTTTGAAAAAGCCTACCTCAGCGTGGGTCCGGGTGAAGCTTTGAATCAAGCCCTCAAAAAGAAGTTTGTTTTTTATAAAAGCGTGGGGCAGGGAGGCAAGGGCAAGGTGCTGTGCACCGGGTATTATGAACCGCTTCTCCACGGTTCCCTTACACCCGGCGGGCGTTATAGGTGGCCTCTTTACAAAAGACCTGATGATTTGATCAAGGTGAACCTGGGTGATTTTTCGCCGAGTTTATCAGGTAAATCAATTCAGGGCCGCCTGGAAGGGCGGCGTCTGGTGCCATATTACTCCCGCAGCGATATTGAACGCAAAGGCGTGCTGAGCGGGCGGAACCTGGAGCTGGTCTGGGTGGATGATCCGCTTGAACTGCTCTTTCTTCATATTCAGGGATCAGGCCGGATTAAGCTTCCTGACGGTCAGGTCATGCAGGTCGGGTACGCCGGGTCGAACGGGAGGCCTTTTCGCAGCCTTGGCCGGCGCATGCTGGATCTCGGGCTCATGAGCCGGGACGAGATGTCCATGCAGGCTATTCGGGACTGGCTGACAGCTCACCCGGAAAAGGCCCTGGCCCTCATGGATTATAACGAAAGTTATATCTTCTTCAGGCGTCTCGAAAATGGGCCGCTGGGCAACATCAATGTTCCTTTGACGCCGGGGCGTTCCGTGGCCCTGGATCACCGCATTTTCCCCAAAGGGGCCCTGGCCTGGCTTCAGTGCCGAAAACCGGTCATTGCTTCCGGCAGAATAATAAACTGGCAGGAATTTTCACGGCCGGTGGTAGTTCAGGATACCGGCGGAGCTATCCGCGGTCCGGGCCGCTTGGACCTCTTTTTCGGGTATGGTCCCGAGGCCGAGATCGGGGCAGGGCATATGAAGGAATCCGGCCGCCTTTTCTTCCTGGTCTTGAAAAACTGATGCACCGAGACCTCTTAAGAACAAGTAATTTTAGTGAAATCGCGGAAGGCAAAAATTTAACCCGCAGGAATATTACCAATATTTCGAGAACTTAAATTTTCGCCTGACAATGAGTTCGGTCAAAGGACGAAGTTCTCAAGAGGTCTCGCATCCGGGCCGCAGAGTCAACGAGCTTGCCTCTGTTCAGACTATAAAATACAGGTGGGCCGGACAGCACATCGCGTTCAGCACTTGGTTGTGATTAAGGAACGCGACGTCAACTACGGGATCATCCTCTTACTCGCCCGGTGCGGTAGTAAGCCTCGTTTTATTAAAGTGCCGAAGGCCGTCCTTACCGGCCACAATCACCTCGGTTACAAGCCCCAAAAACAGGCCATGTTCCACAATCCCGGCCCTCTGGTTTAA
>CAZVRN010000380.1:0-2937 GCA_964629485.1 uncultured Thermodesulfobacteriota bacterium
GCCGGGGATGGTTTTTATTTTGCAGGTTGGCGCGCAGGGTAAAGCCGGAAAACGGGTAAACACGCGGCGGCGGATTAATAACGTATTCTGCTTTTAAAGTGCCCGGCCCGGAAAACGGAGACGGCTTGTTAATTAAGGAGATTGAGACCGATGCCGCAAGATTCCGAGAAAATGGAACCCTGAACCATTGACCCGGTTGACAGGCGGGTATGAAACCCTTATCTGCCGGTTCAAGCTGAGCAATGTGGACGAACACCTGTCAAAGCCGCTGATCGTTCGCGTCTATGCTGAAAATACTGACCCATACCGGGCGTTAAAAGAAAGCATGGTACAAAATACAATGGCTGACCTGGGGTATCCTTTAAAATCAAAAAAAGCCCATGATGAGAATGATTAATTTCCGGCGATATTATCCGATTGATGAGAGATCAATCGGAATAGACAGGTCACAGGCTGTATTAATTACTTGAGGCTTAGACCTTATAATGGAGGTAAATCCTGATGAGCCCTGACGAACGGCGGAAGCTGGACCGGATGTTCAACCCCCGGGGCATGGCTGTTTTTGGCAACATGAGCCGGCCGGGGTCGTTTGGGTACGGAACGGTTATGAGTCAACTGGCATACGGCTATAAAGGACGGCTTTACCCCATATCCCCGCGAGGCGGGGACATGGCCGGCCTGAAAGTTTACAGGAGCCTGAACGAAGTGGACGGCCCGGTCGACCTGGCCACGGTTACGGTCCCGGCCCGGTTTGTCCCGGATGTGCTCAGGGATTGTCTCAAGTTCGGCGTCGCCGGCGCGCAAATTCTCTCTTCCGGCTTTGCTGAAACAGGGGAGAGCCAGGGGATGGCCCTGCAAAAAGAGATCACGGCCATCGCATCTAAAGGGCTCAGGATCATCGGCCCCAACTGTTTCGGAATCCACAGCCCGCGAGGCGGAATTACCCTGCCGCCGGGGAGTGATTTCAGCCGGGAACCAGGCCCGGTGGCCATGATCTCGCAAAGCGGCGGCGGGGCGCTCAGGTTCGCCCGTGAAGCCCTGGGCGGAGGCCTGACCTTAAGCAAACTCATCTCATATGGCAACGGGTGCGACCTGGAGGCGGTACAGCTTCTTGAATATCTGGCCGATGATGCGGAGACAGAATACATAGCCGCTTATATAGAAGGCGTTAAGGACGGACAGGGATTTCTTAAAGCCCTTAAAAAATTGACCCCCCAAAAGCCCGTGGTCATCTGGAAAGGCGGCTTGACACCCCTGGGCAGCCGGGCCACGCAGAGCCATACCGGGTCGCTGGGCGGGCAGGCCAGGATCTGGAAAGGCGCCCTGATCCAGGCCGGGGCAGTAGTCGTCCAGGGAATGGATGAAGTCGTAGATGCTCTGATGGCCCTGAAATATCTAAAAAACCGCGGCCGAAAAATCGCGCTCGTCGGCGGAGGCGGAGCCATCGGGGTCTTCAGTTGCGATACCGCCAGCCGGCTAGGCCTGGAGGTGCCTGTCTTCAGCCCTGAAACCCGGAAACGGCTTCATGAGCATTTCCCCACGCCGGGCAACAGCGTGCTCAACCCTCTCGATACGGGCACTCCGCGCCTCCCCCTCGAACTGCTCGCACCAATGGTTGAAGAGATCCTGGTCAACGAACCGGTGAACGCCCTGGTCGTGGTCATGCTCCTGCACGCTGTAACCCGGGACCGCCTGACCTCGCTTGAAGGACCCGTACCCCCGGCAAATTCAAGATACCTGGAAGGTCTCCTCGAGATTCTCTCACGGCTCAGGACAAAAACCGAAAAAGATATTGTTGTCGTCTTTGAGAACTGGACCACGAACGACCTGTCCGAGGTCGAGGTGGACAGGGTCTTCAGGCAGATGCGCCTTCAGTTTCAGGCTGAAGGCATCCCTGTCTTTCCCAGCACCGCCCGGGCTCTCAAGGGTATCCGGAAAGCGGCCGGGATAAAAGAGGGGCCTGGCCTGTAATGCGCTCCTTTCTCCCGGGGCCGGTTTATCCTTCGGACGGATCAAGAGCTTTTGTTTCAGGAGATACCGGTTTCACGGCTTCAATGTAAGCCGATACGACGTAGTCGGTCGCCCGGTCGCTTTTTCCCGGGTCCCACTGTCTCAGGATTTCACGGTTTTTTTCGTGCGGTTTGATCCGGATGTCTTCGAATCCGACCTGTTTAAGCATGTCTTCTGTTTTTTCAATGGTCTCGGCTCCGCCGATACAGGCTGAGACCAGGGCCATGTTCTGCCTGATTTCCTCGGGAAGCGGGGCCGTGGCTAAAACATCTGAAATGGCCAGCCGGCCGCCCGGTTTGAGGACACGATAAGCATCCCGGTAGACGTCAAGTTTATTCGGGGAAAGATTGATAACGCAATTGGACATGATAATGTCGGCCGTGTTGTCGGCCACAGGCAGGTGTTCTATTTCTCCCAGGCGGAACTCGACCTGCTTTGTGCCCATTTTTTCAGCGTTCTTCCTGGCCAGGCTGACCATTTCCGGCGTCATGTCCACCCCGATGACCTTCCCGGTTTCGCCTATTTGCCCAGCCGCCAGAAAGCAGTCGAACCCGCCGCCGCTTCCCAGGTCCACGACCGTTTCCCCGGGCTTCAGGGAGGCGAGGGCAACGGGATTGCCGCAGCCGAGAGCCATGTTTGCCTCATCAAGGACGCTCTCGATATCTTCCCTGGAGTACCCGATGATTTCGGTCATTTTTTCTACGCTCAGGTTCTCAGGGCTGCAGCAAGACGCGCTCTGTTCCGGCTTTGCGGAAATATCAACGGGCCCGCAGCAGGAAGCCGCAGGAGGCTGAGGCGCAAGCTGGACAGGTCCGCAGCAGGAGTTGATCTGGCTTTTTTCGGAAGCTTCGGCCCCGGCCTGGGCTATTTTCCCATATCTCTCCCGCACCGTTTCTTTTATTTCATCCGGTTTTTTGTTTTCCATTG
>CAZVRN010000381.1:0-2932 GCA_964629485.1 uncultured Thermodesulfobacteriota bacterium
CACTCGAAAAACTTATCCCCGGCCGGAACCGAGAGCGGGTAAATCCATAGCCGATAATTTAAATAATATGGCGATTTCATTAATGGACCTCGGCCGCCAGGCAGAAGCGGAGAGACTGTGGGATAAGGCCTTGAAAAGCCAGCCGCATCATCCCGGCTCCACTTACAGCCGCGGGCTGGTCCTCTGGCGTTCGGGCATGATGACGGACGAGAACCTTCTCAAGCAAATGGATGAAGTGCTTCGCGCGCACCCTGAGGACTGGCTTAATCATTACCTGCTCGGGCTGGTACACCTGGAGCGTGATGATTGTCATGAAGCCCTGGCTACTTTTGAAAATATTTCCATGCCGGGCGGCCAGGTTAAAGAGGTTGAGGCCGCCATAAAAAGCGCCAGGGATCGTCTGCCTCATTCGAGAAGGCTGTGGCGTGTTCTTGAGGGGCATGAGTCAAATATAAATACGCTTTTTTTAAGCCGGGACGGATCGTGGCTTCTTTCCGGCGGCGATGATAAAGCCATGAGACTCTGGGAGGTCGAAAGTGGACGTTTAATCCAGACCTTCAAGGTGGAGGGGGGAGCGATTAACTCTGTTTGCCTGAGCCGGGACAGAGAGTTTATTCTCTCTGGCAGCGGGGATTATACCCGGAATGACTTTTCTGTCAGGCTCTGGAAGACCGATTCGGGTTGCTGCCTGCGGATATTTGAGGGACATGGGGCCAATGTGAACACGGTTTGCTTCGGCAAAGACGAACGGCTGGTCTTTTCAGGCGGAGATGAAGGCGTTATCAAAATTTGGGAGATCGAAACGGGAAATTGCAGCCAGACCCTCAGAGGCCACAAACGGGCCATAACTTCAATCTGCGTGAGCGATGATGGGCGATATATCTTCTCTGCCGGCGCTGACAAGACCATTAAACTCTGGGACGCTGAAACCGGCCACCTTCAGACGACACTGGAAGGACACGAAGGTACGGTCACTTCCATATCCCTCAGCCGGAACGGGCGGTACCTTCTTTCGGGAAGCTCGGATAATACGATCAAGCTCTGGGACGTGGCCGCCCGGAAGATGGAGCGAAACTATAGCGGGCACAGCGACGAAGTCACATCGGTCAGCATGACCCCGGATGGACGGTATGCGGTCTCGGGAGGCCTGGATAGCACGGTCAGGTTATGGGACCTCGATACCGGCCGCTGCCTGCGGACTTTTACGGAAGGTTTGTCATGGGTGCTGGCGGTCTGCCTGAACGGGGATGGTGAATACGCCTTCTCGGGAGGCATAGGCGGGAAAATCAACGCCTGGAAGACGAAGTGCGGTGCTGCCCTTGTGCCATCGCCCTTGACATTGTCAAGGATTTTAACGAGCGAGGCGGTTTTGACCGCTGAAATAAACTACGAAAATCACCTGGAACAGGCCCAGAGATTTCTGGAGCAGGAAGACTTCCCGCGGGCCGTGGATCATATTCGGGAAGCCCGGGCCCAGAAAGGCTTTGCCCACGGCTCAAAAGCGGTCAAGGCCTGGACTGACCTGTACCGGCGGCTGCCGCACAAGGCCCTGGCCGGCGGTTGGGAGGAAGCTTCGCTCAAGGGTCATGAATCCTGGATTCGGACGGTCGCTTTAAGCAAGTATAATGAATACGCCCTTTCCGGCGGTGTTGACGGGACGCTGAGGGTCTGGGATTTGGTCACCAAACGATGCCTGCGGACCCTGACGGGACACGCGGGCGGCGTTCTGGATGTCTGCTTGAGCGATGATGGCACGCATGCCCTCTCCGGAAGCACTGACCATACGCTTAAGCTCTGGGATATGAACACCGGTGCGTGCACGCGCACCCTGGAAGGACATGAAGCAAGTGTCACTGCCGCCTCATTGAGCCAGGACGGCCTGCTGGGTTTTTCCGGAAGCGAGGACAGAACAGTCAGAGTTTGGGATATTTCCACCGGCCGCTGCCTGCGTGTGCTTACCGGACACAAAAGCGGCGTCAATTCGGTTTGCCTTAGTATGGATGAACGATTTGTCCTGTCAGGCAGCGGCGATCATACCCAGGTTGAAAACGCCCTCAAACTCTGGGATTCTGTTACAGGCCAATGCCTTCAAACAATGGAAGGTCACGACGGGGTTGTCAATGCGGTCACCCTGAATCATGACGGCCGATACGCCTTTTCGGGCAGCGGGGACAGCACCCTGAAAATGTGGGACACAGCCTCCGGCGTTTGTATCCGCACCTTCGAAGGTCATACCCAGGCGGTCAACACAATCTGCCTCAGCCGGGATGAACGATACCTTTTGTCCGGAAGTTCTGATACTACGCTGAAGGTATGGAACGTCAGCACCGGCGAATGCCTTCGTACCTTTGCCAGCCATACGGCCGGTGTGAGTTCGGCCGGCCTCAGCCGCGACAGCCGTTATATCGTCTCGGGCGGGGAGGATAATACCCTTAAAGTATGGATTTTGGATTGGGACCTGGAAAAACGCGAACCTGCGGACTGGGATGAAGGAGCCATGCCTTATCTGGAGATTTTCCTGACAAACCACATGCCCCGGGCCGAAAAAAGCCTGGAGGAGGATGACCTGTCCGAACAAGAGATCACCCGGAGGCTTACTCGCCGGGGACAACCGGTCTGGAATGAGGAAGATTTCAAGGATCTGCTTGATATTCTCGGCTGGGCCGGGTATGGCTGGCTTCGGCCGGCAGGTGTCAAAATCAACTTGGATTACCTGGCCCGGAGGTGGCCCGGCCCGGCAGCATTAAAAACGGAGAGAAAGAGCGCTGAGCCCGTCTTGCGCAGGAAGCCGGTCCAAAAAGACGAGCCTGGTCTGATCAAAAAATGGCTTCAGGGAGCCAGCAAGGTCTTCCGGTAAAATAAGGCTTTTGGCAGAAGCTTGAGACATAAAGTAATCGCGAAAGACTGCTCTCGCCAATCAAAACGAGGTCTG
>CAZVRN010000382.1:0-2914 GCA_964629485.1 uncultured Thermodesulfobacteriota bacterium
GCTTTAATGAAAAATCGTTCCCCTGGTCAGGTAATCAAGCAGAAAATCCTCAAAGGGGATGTTTGTATCTGACAAATAGTAATCAATCCCGTTGTTGTAACAGAATTCCCTGATGCTCTTTAAATACTCATCCATATTTTTACGGTATAATTTAAGTAGCTCCTCGTTGAGTGTAATCTTCTTTGTCTCGCCGGTCTCCAATTCTCTCAGGGTAAGGTAGCCGCTATACGGGGGAAACAGCTCTTCGTGGTCGAGTATCTGGACCAGCGTCACGTCAAACTTGCGGTATCTCAAGGCTTCCAGGCCCCTTTCAATGCCTTTGGGGTCCAGCAAATCACTCAAGATAACGGCAGCACCCGGCCGCTTCGAAATTTGAGCGTATTCTCTGAGACAGGCGTTAAAATCGGTTCGGCCTTTTGGGCTCAGGGACATTAGATGCTTGAGCACCGCGAGGTAGACCTGTTTGCCTTTTTCAGGCGGCTTTACCTCGCCGAGTGAACTGTTAAAGGTGGTGAGGCCAACCCGGTCCAGGCTGGCCAGGCCGATATAGCTCAGGGCCGCGGCTATCTTTTTGGCATGGATTTCTTTTGGTGGATTTCCCGCTTCCATGGAACGGCTCATGTCCAGCAGGATGTGGATGTTCAGGTCTTCCTCGGAACGAAACAGCTTTACAAAAAGCTTGTCCAGCCTGCCGTAGACATTCCAGTCAATGTAGCGGAAGTCATCCCCGACCTGATATTTGCGATAATCCAGGAACTCGAGGCTGGCTCCGCTGCGCCAGGAAATGTGCTCTCCCTTGGTTGGTCCCTTGATGCCCTGCCGGGCCAGGATCCTGAGTTTCTCCAGTTTCCTTAAAAAGTCTTCATCCAAGAAAGATTCAAAATCTTCGTTCCCGGACATGCGTTCTCTCCAGAGTTAATTTTATGGAATCCATGGATTCCTTCGGGCGTCGCTAATCAATCCCTTACTTTTTCAGGGACGCCATTTAAAATGTCCTCAATAATTTCGTCAGAGTCGATTCCTTCAGCCTCTCCCCTGAGATTTAAAATAATGCGGTGTCTGAGGGCCGGTTTGGCCGCGGCCCTGATGTCTTCCATGGAAGCGTTGTAGCGTCCTTGAAACAAGGCCCTTACTTTGCCGGCCAGCACCAGGGTTTGTACGCCTCTGGGGCTGGCTCCAAAACGAACATATTTTTTTGTCTTTTCAATTGAAGCATGGTCACCCGGGTGGCTGGCCATGACCAGCCTGACAGCATAGTTTTTGACATGGGTCGCTATTGGTACTTGCTTGATCAGCCTTTGCATTTCAAGAATCGATTCAGCCTTGACAACTTTATTCAATTCAGGCTGATAATCCTCGGTCGTTTTTTCGATAATCTCACCAAGCTGATCCGGGGAAGGGTAGTTAATCTTGAGCTTGAAGAAAAAGCGGTCGATTTGGGCTTCGGGGAGGGGGTAGGTTCCCTCCATTTCCAGGGGATTTTGCGTTGCGAGGACGATAAACGGGAGCTCAAGCGGATATTCAGCCCCAAAAACCGTGACTTTTTGTTCCTGCATGGCCTCGAGCAGAGCGGATTGCGTCTTGGGCGTGGCTCTGTTGATCTCATCGGCCAGTATTACCTGTCCGAAAATAGGCCCTTTGAAGAATTCAAAATATCGGTTTCCCTGTTCGTCCTGGTTCACAATATTGGTGCCCAGTATATCGGCAGGCATTAAATCCGGTGTAAATTGAATCCTGGAGTATTTCAGGTCAAGAACCTGGCTCAATGTTTTTACAATCAGGGTCTTGCCGAGCCCGGGAACCCCTTCGATGAGGGCATGGCCGCCGCATAAGAGACAGACCAGGATATTTTGGATGAGCGTGGTCTGCCCGACGATTACCTTTGAGAGCTCATCGGTAATGAGGTCAAAGGTTTTTTTTATTGAGTCCGCCTGTTCAATTGGTGTCGCGTTTTCCATTTTCTTCCTTCCTAAATCCAATGGATAAGAAATAATTTTTTATATATTCTCGATAATTTAAAGGAATATCTTCTTTTTTCAGAACTTCTTCCAACTCTTTTTGATAGGTCCTGAATATATCCTCTTCCTTTAGCCCGGCTTTGGCGATTGTCGGCAGAGAACGTACCTGGATGTTATAGCGTTCTCCCGGCCCCAGGATGCCTTCATCTTTTAAGACCTGACCCTTTGAGCCCTTAAGATTGGCGGGTGGTTTCGTTTGGCCGTCAGCCTTTCCCCTTCCGGCCATAAAGTCTTGGTCCTCATCAAATTTTTGCTTTTGCGCGCCTGAGGCCTCGTCTTTCGATTTCCCCTCTCCCGCGGCCCCCGAAATATGTTTTTTCGGTTGTCCCTCCCCTGACGCGGGAGCGGGCCGGCCCTCGTTTTGCCTGGTTCCTTGATTCTCCCTCACCTCGGAAAACTGGGCCAAGAGTGCTTTTTCTTTCTTTTCAGGTGACGCTTTTTCATTTTCATCAGGAAAAGAAATCATGGCCTCTTTCATGGTTGCGTCCAGGAATTTTTCAAGGCGCTGGCCGCGGTCGAGACTTGCCAGCTCCTGCGACAAAGAGAGCGGGATCTCCTGCTCAAAGGCCTGTTTTATCTGTTTCTTTAACTCGTCAAGTGTATCAGGCGTTATCTTTTCTTCCTTAAGCTCCTGAAGTCCGGACAAGTTTGTCAAGTCACCCAGGCTCAGCTCCGCTTTAAGTTTGCGGGTTAACCTCCTTTGTTCAGCATCCACTTCTCTCATTAAGTCGCCGAGTGATTGGAGCAGCTTATCTCTGCTCATTTTTTGTGTTTTCATTTCTCTGGCCAGTTTTTCCATGCGGCGGTATATGTCGTCGAGTGACTTTTTTTTGTTCTTTTTTTCTGTTTTAGCTTTCTGCTTGACGTGTCGTTCGATTTTTTCGCTGATTTGTGCG
>CAZVRN010000383.1:0-2908 GCA_964629485.1 uncultured Thermodesulfobacteriota bacterium
TCCTTCTGGGCCGGGTTAAGCGTTCCTGTGGTCTCGTCAAGAATTATTTTTACGCCTTGCAGATGAAGCTGATTTTTTATTTCAAAGTCAGTAAAACAAAACCGGCCTGAAAGACGCTCATCCAGGCCCTTTAGCCCGAGCATCATTGAGACCCTGCATGGCAGGAAGCCCTGGTCCTTCCATCGCCGCATTTGTCTTAACCTCTCGAAATCATTACGAGAAGAAGCGTCGTGAAATGAAGTCACACCGCAGGCGAGCATCTCCTGACCGGCCAAACGCACACCGCGGTCCAGTTGACTCTTTTCAAGAGGCGGGATGCGTTTGGACAGGAAATCACCCAGGCCGAAAAACTGTCCGTTCGGCTCTCCTGTCCTGAGATCTCGTTCGATAATGCCTTCAAGGGGTTCGGATGTCTCGTTCGAGACCTGGATGCGCTTAAGCGCCAGGCTGTTTAACACGTGGGCATGGCCGGACCGATGGGTGAGCTTGACCGGATGGTCCGGGGCGGCTTCGTCAAGGTCTTCACGAGTTGGATGGCGTTGCTCGGCCAGATAGGTCTCATTGTAGCCGCCAGCCCTGATCCAGGTACCAGGAGGCAGTTTCCGGGCCTGGCGCCGTATTTTTGCCTTGATATCCGCAATGGAATGAACTCCGCCAGCCGGCCCGATATTGAGCGTGACCAGGCTTTCGGCCAGGGCTCGAAGGTGAAGATGAGCGTCTATAAAACCGGGCAAAACCGTCTGACCGCCCAGATCAATGACCTCGGTTTGGGGGTTTCTCATTCCTTGAAGGTCGTTTTTGTCCCCCACCGCCTTTATCCGGCCATCCCGGACTGCTATTTCACCCGCACCGGGGCGGGAGCGGTTCATGGTGATAACGTCAGCGTTTATCAGGAGCTTGTCGGCCATTTTCAAACGGCGCCCTTTGAATAAGAGAAGCTAACGATTTTATGAAACCCAGAAAACCATAGCGGCTTACCTGTTTTTAATCCGGCTGTATTGCGCCAAGGCATACATAGCCCGAGCGCAGTTCTCCGGCGATTCATACATCGGGATACCGGCGTTTCTGAGCATGGAGATGGTGGCCTCATCTCCCCAGCCGCGCCAGCGCATGGCAATAACGGGTTTACCGTATTTTTCAGGAATAGATAATAAAATCTCTGTCCCCTCAATCCCGTTTTTTACGGCCGCGGCAATGTTTCTCCCCCTGAAATGTGTGATGGGTACGTTGGTGATGATTCCATCAATATAGTCCAGCTTGGCCAGTTCTTCCGCCATGCGGGCCTCATCAACGGCCGTCCTGGCGCCGCCGGCAAAATCTACCGGATTGTTTGGTATCGGAGCATGGGGCGGCAGATTCTTTTTCATCTTAAGTCTGGACTTTTCATCGAGCTGCGGAACT
Source organism: uncultured Thermodesulfobacteriota bacterium (assembly GCA_964629485.1). Classification (GTDB taxonomy): domain Bacteria; phylum Desulfobacterota; class Desulfarculia; order Adiutricales; family JAFDHD01; genus JAFDHD01. Next base: position 1,402 of record CAZVRN010000383.1, read on the forward strand.
TCAAGCCCCTGGGAGACGCATGAATCCACTGCAACCACGCCCTGGCCGCCGCTGCCGATAATTCCGACTCGTTTACCGCGAGGCAAAACACCGCTGATCAGGGCTTCGGCCATTACGAAAAGATGATCCACCTCACGGGCCCTCAAGATGCCTGCCTGCCTGCACATGGCGTCAAAAATCTCATCTGCTCCGGCAATGGAGGCGGTGTGAGACATGGTGGCGCGAGCGCCGACGGGCGTGCTTCCGCCCTTGTAAATGACAATAGGTTTTTGCTTGACCGTCTTTCTGGCAATCTCAAAAAACCGACGCCCGTCCTTGAACCCTTCCATGTAAAAAACAACAACCTTTGTATCCGGATCATAAAGCAGGTATTCCAGCAAATCCGAAGCCTTCAGGTCCGCCTGGTTACCGATGCTCAGAAACTTGCTCAACCCATAACCCTTTATTTTTGCTATCTGCGCCAGGCTGCCGCCGTAAGTCCCGCTCTGGGAAACAAAGGCGATCGGTCCAGGCGTAGGCTCCGGCTCAAGAGCAATATTCAACTGGACGGCTGAAGTCCAGATACCCATTCCATTGGGACCGATGAATCTCAACCCTCCGCTCCTGGCGATGCGAACGGTTTCCTCTTCCAGGGCTTTCCCTTTTGCCCCTGTTTCCGAAAAATCGGCTGAAATAATCACCCCGCCCTTGATACCTTTTTTAACGCAGCTTTTCATCACCTCTGGCATACGCGCCGCCGGGACAGTAAAAACCGCGAGATCAATATCATCCGGCACGTCGTTGACATTGGGATAGACCTTTAGTCCGAACATCTCACCGCCTTTAGGATTGATGGGATAAATCGCCCCGCGATAACCGGATTTTAAAACTCGCTGTATGGTGCGAAACCCCCATTTGGTCGGGTTTTCAGTCGCCCCGATAAATGCTACGGATTTGGCTTTGAATATCGAATCGAGCTGTTTGATATCATCATCTGGCATACTTTGATTTTCCTCCCAACCTCCTTTAAAAACACAGTTTCTCAGGGAAATTTTCCCGGATGCGGCTTTTAATCTGTTCTGATCAGGAAAGTTTTTCAGAAACGCTGGACAGGATTTCGCGGGCTTCGCTGACCATCTGTTCGATAACCGCTTTTACGGGCCGAATTTCACGAATCAGGCCGCTCACCTGACCGGCCCCACGCACTGACGCGCCCATGTCGGCCTGAAGGTCGGCCTGAAGATGCGGTTGATTGTTTAAAACACGTTCATAAAACTCTTCTTTGAAAATCCGGCGCGAAGACCTCTCCCGCCGCAAAAGTCTGGTGTCAGTCTCCCTGGCCCTGACCATCAATTCCTTGAAAGCCCGGGAAATTTCGCACTCCTCGGTGGCCATGAAGGCCGTTCCCATCTGAACGCCGTCCGCGCCAAGAGCTAAAGCGGCAGCCAGCCCGCGGCCATCGCCAATTCCTCCGGCCGCGATAACCGGACATTTGACCGCATCAACCACTTGCGGGACAAGCACAAAG
>CAZVRN010000384.1:0-2906 GCA_964629485.1 uncultured Thermodesulfobacteriota bacterium
ACCTCACCACCGAGGGGAACTATTTCAGTGACCCGTCCCAGTCCTTGTATAATTCCCGTAAACATTCAAATATACTATACTCTTTTTCGAATTTATTGCAATATCACAACTGCATCTCAGGTATAAACCGGCTTGGCTTCGACCAGTATATCCGAACCGAGACGGCGAATTTTCAATATATCAAGATGAAGACTCTCATCCATCAGTCTTACTCCAGGTCCATCAACCAGTGTTGACGCTTTCGCACCGCCGATAATTTTAGGCGCGTAGAAAAAAAACACCTTGTCCACTATACGTTCTTGTAAGAGCGCGGAGGCGTTGACCTGCCCGCCACCTTCAATCAGCAAACTCTGTATGTCCCGTGCACCCAGTTTGTCAATCAATTTGGCCAAGCTGATCCGGTTCCCTGAAAAGGGTAGAGATATGATCTCGATTCCGGCTTTTTCATAGGACCGCACTCTTTTTACGGGAGGGTCAGGCCCTGTCACAGCAATAGTAGGACCACCGATACGCTGATCAAAAACGCGCGATGAAAGAGGCAGCCTGAGCCGTGTATCCAGCACGAGCCTGATTGGGTTTTGACCGCTTCGACCGGACGGCAGGCGCGTATTCAGCCTGGGATCATCCTTTTCCACGGTCTTGCGTCCAACTAAAATTGCATCTACATCGCCACGCAAGCGATGAACGTATCTTCTCGCTTTTTCACCGGTTACCCATCGAGAATCACCGGTAACAGTAGCCAACTTGCCATCAAGTGTCGCCGCTGACTTAAGCAGAACAAAAGGCAGACCTGTGGTAACATGTTTATTGTAAAATTCATTCAGGTCATGACATCTTTGCCCCAAAACACCAGTCTCCACTTCCAGCCCCTGGGAGGCAAGAAATCCTGCTCCTCCGCCGGTTACATGAGGGTTGGGGTCAAGATCACCAATAACTACACGGCGTATTCCTGCGGAAAGAATGGCCTGGGTGCATGGCGGGGTTCGGCCCTGGTGGTTACATGGCTCCAAGGTCACATATAATGTAGCACCGCGAGCGGCATCACCGGCTCGCTCCAGGGCCACGACCTCGGCGTGGGGAGTTCCGGCTCGAACGTGGTATCCCCGAGCGATAACATGTTCTCCCTTGCTCACCACGGCTCCGACCATGGGATTGGGAGAAGTTCGGCCCCTTGCTTTTCTGGCCTCTTTCAAGGCCAGGGCCATCATTTTCCGGTCAAGGTCTTTCAAGAGGTATTCGAGGTCTTTCTGGTTCGGTCCAATTCAGCCAGGGCCTGGCCGGCTGCCTGATTGCCTCGGGATTCAAGAAGGTCTTTAAGCTCTCGGATAAAATCATCTAGATCCTTGAACTTTCTGTAAACGCTGGCGAAACGAACATAAGCGACTTCATCCAGTTCATGCAACTTTGCCATGACGCTTTCACCGATTTCGTGGGAAGGAATTTCCTTCTGATTCGATTCCTGAAACTGGCGTTCCATGGTGCTGATAAAGTCATCTATTGTTTCAACTGAAATTGGACGTTTCTGAGTAGCTTTAAGCATGCCTGATCGAACTTTTTCACGATCAAAAGGCTCTCGCCGGCCATCTGATTTAATAACCATTACCTGAACTTCTTCCAGGCGTTCGTAGGTCGTAAACCTTTTATTGCACCCAAGGCACTCCCGCCGCCTTCGGATACTCAAGCCATCCTTGCTTAACCGCGAATCAATAACTCTATTTTCCAGAGAGAAACAAAAAGGACACTTCATGACCCCTCCACTCTGACCAGGTCAATCCCAGCCTGCGTCAGCATCTCCAGGGAAAGTTCGTCCGCATACCCCTCACGGTAGCAAATTCTCTTTATTCCCGCATTAATCAGCATTTTTGTACAAATGACACAGGGTTGGGTTGTACAATAAAGCGTGGACCCACGAATGCTGATGCCATATCTTGCAGCCTGAATGATGGCATTTTGTTCGGCATGGATACCACGGCAAAGCTCATGGCGCTGTCCTGAGGGGACATTATTTGTTTCCCGCAGGCAGCCAATATCAAGGCAATGCGGAAGCCCCATAGGCGCGCCATTATATCCCGTCGCAAGTATCCTCTTTTCTAATACCAAAATGGCCCCGACCTGGCGCCGCAGACAGGTGGATCGAGTGGCGACCAGATCAGTAATCTGAAGAAAATATTCATCCCAGGCCGGTCGGGGTTTTTTAGGTTCACGATTCAAGATTATACCGAAATAGAGGAAATTGAGCGCAAAGCTCTAAAACTTTTCGACGAACATTCTTCAAATTTTCAGTGTCTTCTGGACGGTCCAGCACTTGGGTAATAAAATCGGCAACTAGTTCCATTTCCGCTTCCTTCATTCCCCGGGTGGTCAAAGCAGGTGTTCCCAGGCGTACGCCAGAAGCCACTTTCGGAGGAAGCGGATCAAAAGGGATGGTATTTTTATTTGCGGTAATCCCGGCCTGATCCAGGGCGATCACGGCGTCTTTACCGGTTATTTTCTTTTTAATCAAATCCACCAAAATGAGGTGTGTATCCGTTCCGCCTGAAACCAGCCTGAAACCTCTTTCTTCCAAAGCGGCTGCAAGGCTTTTGGCGTTCTTGACCACCTGCTTCTGATATTCAACAAAATCAGGGCGCAGAGCTTCCTGAAAGGCCACGGCCTTAGCCGCGATAGTGTGCATGAGCGGACCGCCCTGAATACCAGGAAAGAGATTTTTATCCAAAAGCGATGCATACTCGGCCTTCGTCAGGATGAATCCTCCTCGCGGGCCCCGCATTGTTTTGTGGGTCGTAGATGTGACAAAATCAGACACAGGCACAGGTGAGGGATGAAGGCCGGTGGCGATCAATCCGGCTATGTGAGCCATATCCACCATGAGTTTGGCCCCTACCTCTCTGGCTATTTCGCTGAAA
>CAZVRN010000385.1:0-2904 GCA_964629485.1 uncultured Thermodesulfobacteriota bacterium
CATCCGCTCCGTTGACCGCGCCGATGACCACTAATCCGGCTACCTGCTCCACGAAGCTTTTAAAATCCAGTGTGCCGGCATAGTGGTCCTCATGGATATGCTCATAGGCGTGATGATTGCTGTATTCCTCAAAAATACTTTGCTTGAGTTCATTTTTCAGCTCAGGAGTAAAAGGCTCAGGCCAGTAATAACGAGCAGGCACACGGGGATCAGGCAGCGGAGCGTCTTTCCGAAAGGAAGCATAAATCTCTTCAAATGCCTGGTCAGCTCCATTTTCCGCGCCAATAACAACCATCTCGGCCAGGCGGTTTACAAAATGCTCATACCTGTCGAATTTTTCGGCGTAATGATCCTGGTAAAAGGTTTTAAAAGCAGACACTTTTAAAACCTTGTCCACAAAAACCCGGCTCAAACGGCTCCTGATGACCTCTTTGTACCCCTCGGGCCAGTATCTTTCCGCCGCGGCGTCGGCTTCTTCCGTATCGGGAATATCGTGCATAATAAAAATTTCTTATTGTTCGGTTTACGGTCCCCCGCTGACCTTGATCACCTGCCCGGTGACATAGCTCGATTCGTCCGAGGCCAGGAAAAGAGCCACATTGCTCACGTCCTCGACCGTGCCCAGGCGCCTGAGGGGGATGCGGGCCAAGGCGATCTTTTTAAAATCCTCCATAAACATGCCTTCCCGGCGGGCGTTTTCTCTGACCATCTGGGTTTCAATAAAATCCGGGGCAATGCAGTTGACATTGATATCATATTTGCCCAGTTCGATGGCCAGGGAGACGGTCAGACCGGTCAACCCGGCGTTGGCCGCGGCGTAATTGATTTCGCTCGACCGGCCCAAACCCGAAGGAACGGGAGAGGCAATAATAATAATCTTACCGTACTTCTGCGCCACCATGTACTTTTGAGCTTGCTGAACCGCGTTAAAGCATCCCTTGAGGTACACGTCAATGACCTGGTCGAAATCAGCTTCGGTCATGGCATGGGCCGGCGCATCCTTTCTCACTCCGGCGCTTAAGACCAGGATATCCACCCGGCCAAAGGCGGCGGCAGCTTTTTTGAACAAGCGTTCCATGTCCTCAGCTTTGGAAACATCCGCCTGGACGGGCAGGGCCTTTCGCTTCATTTCCTTAATTTTATCGCTGACACTTTCGGCGGCCATCAAACTGAGATCATTTGCCACCACCCTTGCCCCTTCGGCGGCGAACTTCAACGCGATTGCGCGGCCAATGCCACCGGCGGCGCCGGTGACAACAGCGACCCTGGTATCAAGCCTCATCTCTTCCTCTCCGTCTCACCCGCTTGAAGCGTTGTTCCACCTGTGGTCCACCCCATAAAACCCGCCGTTTTTGATCTGTGCGATAAAATCTCCTTCATCCCGCACTTCGCTCTCAAAGACAGTATAGCAGGATCCCACAGCCAGGCTTGCGTGAGCGTCGCTGCCGCCTGTGCCTTTCAGGTTGAGCCGGGTGGCGACCATGGCGGTAAATTCCCTTTCCTCGATTCCGGACCGGCCGTTATAAACCTCGACAGCGTCAACCATTTTAAAAACCGGACGCTCGAAAACAGGGCCTATGATTTCCGACAACCCGCGCGAACCGGCGGAGCGAGAAGAGTTATAAGCTCCCACGATCCCGGGCTCAAAACGAAAAGGATGAGCCAGAATCATGACGCCGCCGGCCTGGTCGACCATTTTCCGGAGCTCATGAGCGCGGTACACGTTTAAAACAGGCCGATCAAGGCCGAAGACGAGAATTTCCCCGCAGTCCGTGCTGACTTCAACGCCTCCGATAACCAGAAAGTCGTGGTCGTTTTTAAGGCGCTCGATGGCCTTTCGATCCCATATTTGATTATGCTCGGTGATACAGACCCCGTCAAGCCCCACGGTTTTCGCTCTTTTGACAAGCTCACCCGGCTCCATATAGGCGCAGGCGGAACCATAACTGGTATGGATGTGTAAATCAATTTTCATAAACGGCAGGTTTTATAAAATGCGAACCACGGCCGGGCCGTGGTTCGGTCTTGCTATTTTAAAATTTGATAAGGCCTCAATTCGGCGGTCAGGCCCTTTTAGCCGCGAACTGGCAGTATCCATCCTTGGGCATCTGAGCTTCCATCTGGATCAGGGCGTCAATCTCCAGGTCCTGATGCAGGGTCTCACAGGCCGTCAGACAGGCATGCCGGCAGGGTAAAAGGTTCGCTACCTCCTCACCGCATTTCTCCTGCAAATTTTTGTATGTTTGACAGTCCACCATCCGGTAAACCAAACGGTTCGCATTGTTCTCGATAATCGGTAAAATCGATATGTCCTGCGTGCTCAAATAGGCTATCTCGATAAAACGCTGAGGCACCAACGCAAAACGCAAATAACCCCCGCACTTGTCAATAGCTTCCAAAAGCACCTCGTAGGTCCGGTCAGGGTATTCCTCGCCCAGCTTCAGCGACCGCCTGATCCACTTCCGGCCGTAATCCTCAAAAAAAACCTTGCCTTCCGCCTCAATCTCGGCAGCGCTTTTCCCCTTGATCGCCTCGGCAAAACGCGAGGTCGCCTTGTCCACGTCAAACTCCTCGCCAAGAAGCTTGAGCATCTCCGGGTTCAATTCATATGAATAATTCTCTGCTATATATAACTCTTTCATGCCGCCACCTTTTTATAGTCCGGGAAAGGTAATCGTAATGGCGTCCTCCGGGCAGATCTCGACACAGTCGTTGCAGCCGGTGCACTTGTCCCGATGAGGCGCAAAAAGACGGTAAGCGCCCGGTTCCTTGGGATTGGTTTCCTTACCCCTTTCCACCTTGACCGCCGTAACCGCAAATACCGCCTGCTGGCAGGCCTGGAGACACTTCTTGCAGTCAAAAGGTATTGTGCACTTGGAAGCGTCAATCTCTATGGTCGGATAG
>CAZVRN010000386.1:0-2884 GCA_964629485.1 uncultured Thermodesulfobacteriota bacterium
AACGATATCCCGGCATGCCCGCTCGATTTCAGCGATTATGGCAGCCTGGAGTTTGTCGAACAGTTTGTAAAGATGATCGCTTACAGAAACGACGGCCGGGGCGGTAAAAGCCAATTCGGTGAAGACATCGCAGAAGGATTTGTCAGGGCGGCCAAGAAGTGGGGAACCATGGAAAGAGACTTAGGGAACGGTATGCTCATGTTTCCTTATTGGGGGATACCAATACATAAGGAGCCCAGGGCCCAGGTTTATTGGGAATACGGTACAATCCTCGGTGACAGGGATATCAATGAACACGATTTCGATACGTTGAAGTGGGACGCTTCAATAGCCAAATTATATGGGCGCAAAACGCGGACCACCGCCGAAAATGCGGTAAAGATAATTACTGACAAGATGGTTCCCTTTCAGGGCGACATGCTCATGCTCGACTTCAGTGATAAAAATATTTATTCCGAACATATGGCGAAACTTGTGGCTTGGCACCGCTATTATACCAGGTTTTGGAAGCAGTCCGTCCTGTTTTGCGATTTTCGCTGGCCGGATTTCATCAATGTGAACGCCCCGCATAAGATCGGGTCCACCGGTATTGCCGAACCAAGATATCTCAATGCTGTAACCGGTAAGAATATGTCCTTCCTGGATGGTATCAATCTTGGAAGAAAAATCTGGAACCTTGATCATGCCATCTGGACCTTGCAGGGCCGTCACAGGGACATGGTCCGCTTTGCCGATTTTATTTATAAGAAAATGGGAACTCGGATTGATGTGCCGAACGCATACCTTCCGGGTAAAGAAAACGGAAGATGGGATTATTACGGCTATACTCACAGGCGCATAGATAAAAACAAATTTGAGGATTTTAAGACAAGGTTCTACACCCTCCAGGGCTGGGACCCTGCCAGCGGATATCCAAACAAAAAAACATTGCAATCGCTCGGCTTGGAATATGTGGCCAATGAACTTCAAAAACATGGCAAGTTAGGCCGGGGATGATTCATCCTTTAAACCTGGTCGGACCTTGTTGTCTGGCCCGTGTGCGGAGAGGCAGTATTTTTTCGTTGCCAAAGGCGGGCGGAAGATTTTTTGGATATAATTTCTAGTGAAACAAGAGCGCGCGCAGGATAACGGCCAAGGCGGCCAGGGCCGATACGGTCAGGACAATTGGACGAAGTTGCTCGCGGTGAAGCAGATGCGTCAGACGATTTGAGATAAAAAAACCGAGCAAGATTCCAGGGAACAGGGAAAGGCCCGCAAACAGTTCAAAAAGTCTGAATCGTCCTACTAAAGTCAGCGCTATGATTGACATTAATGATCCCATGCCGAAATAAGCGCCTAGGGTGCCTCGAAAACGAGTAGGCTGGACATACTGCATCAGGATGGCTATGGGGGGGCCGCCAATGGAGGCCATTGTTCCCATGAAGCCCGAGGCCACACCAGCGCTGAATAAAGTGATCGGTCTCAGGCGAATCTTAAGCCCTGAGAAACTTAGCGCAACAGCTAAAAGAACGACCAGGCCTATGATTGATTCCGTTGCGGTTTTTGGCAAGAAGACCAGCAAGATCGCAGTCAGCGCCGTGCTTGGAATCCTGCCGAACAAGGCCCATTTTAAATTTTGGAAATCAATGGAGCGCCAATCACGGTAAGACATCAAGGACGAGAGAAAAAATCCGGCCAGGATGAGAGGACCGGGTATCAGCCGTGGTTCGATTAAAACCAGAAAAGGCGCGGCAATCAAAGCGGACCCAAACCCCACTGTCCCCTGTAAAACCGCCCCGAGGGTCACGATTCCGATTGAGCTGATCAAATCTGGCAAACTTATGAAAGTCATGACGAATAAAAAGGCGATACTTCAGCCGTCTCCTCAAGAATTACTTTATTTTTGTTATTAAGCAATGATGATAATCTCCTCCTGAGCAAGTGCGGTTTGCCCCACCGTCTTGGGGTAACCCCGGCCGTTATTTTCGCTGGATCGCCCAACAGTTTTAAAGGATTACATATACCTTGTAATAAACGCTGCCTGGCATGACCTTGCCCATGCCTACGGAGATTATTGAATTCAGCCAGGCATATTTTTCGGAAGCTGTTTCGAAAACAGGAGTGGTGCGGAAGTAGTATTCCGTCGGGTCCACGGCTTCACCCTTTTGAATTCTTTCCCCCACGTCGGGAGCTATGGATAGAATGCCCCTGTAATACGTATAAATCAAGGCGCCATCATCGGTCCGCAGCGTCGCTCGGACATCCAGTTCACCCACGCCGTCGGAGCGCATAATGAACCAGTCCGCCCCGCCCTGAAGAATTTCGCCATTGATTTTCGGCCCCTTGAAGGTGCCTCCTTTGATATTGTAAATTATGCGCGTCCCGTGCGGCGTGGGTCCTAAGGCCAACGGCTCTTCCAGGTCCGCATTAATTTCTCCTAAAAACTCCGTCTCCACATCCGACATGGCTCATTTCCTCCTAATTTCCCTTAAATTCTGGTTTTCGGTTTTGAAAAAATGCCTGAATGCCTTCCCGGTGGTCTTCAGTCGTATTTGTAAGAAGGACTTGGTCGGTATCCATGTGCATGATAGCCTGGTCAAGAGCCGAACTGATGGCGTTGACACTGCGTTTGATCATCTGGGCCGCTATGGGTGGCTGGGAGGCATATTCTTCAGCCATTTCCAGGGCTCGCTCCATCAGTCTTTCCTTTTCAACCACTTCATCCAAAAATCCCCATTCAAGAAGGGTTTGCGCTTTTTCTTTCCGGGCTAAGATCACCATCCTTTTGGCCCGGGCCGGTCCAATTAAATGAACACACAGGGGAAGTCCGACCCAGCTAAGGCTGATTCCTAAACCGGCTTCAGGGTAGCCGACAGTACAATCATGTGCCCCGATTCGGAAATCG
>CAZVRN010000387.1:0-2876 GCA_964629485.1 uncultured Thermodesulfobacteriota bacterium
TCTTTTGCTGGTAGGGGCTTTTTTTATTACCCGTTTGTAACGATTGATCACGTTGAGCCAGTTGTGCCGGTACGCCTGGGCCCTTTTATCCTGTTCAAGCTTGGTTTTGGCCTGCTCGGCGTATTTGAAAAGAACTTCATTTGAGGTCGCCCCAGCGGACTCAACCCACGAGACGAGAATAAATGAGAGCAAAAAAGCCAAACAGAGATATTTCAGACGACAATTCATGATATTTTGTTTTTCAATTCAACCAGTTTTTGTAATGCCTCCAGCGGTGTCAAATTGTCCGTGTCCAGATTTCGTATCTCATCGGCCAATGTTTCCTCAAGGCCGGCGAACAAAGACATTTGATCAATCTCATGACCGGATTTGGAATTTGAACGGACCGGCCGGGGAAGTCCGGACAGGTCAATTTCTTCCCTTTCCAAATTTTCTAAAACCTTGGCGGCTCTGTCAAGGATTTCAGAAGGCAGGCCTGCCAGTCGCGCTACTGCCAGGCCGTAACTGTGGCTGGTGCCGCCCGGGATCAGTTTACGGAGAAAAATGATCTCATTTTTCCATTGCTTGACCGAGACATTATAATTTTTAACTCGAGGCTTGGTTTTGGCCAGTTCAATGAGTTCGTGATAATGGGTTGCAAACATGGTTCTTACGCCGTTGTTGTCGAGATCATGCAGGAATTCGACGACGGCCCAGGCAATGGACAGCCCGTCAAATGTACTTGTGCCACGGCCGATTTCGTCGAGAATGACCAGACTTTTGCTCGTCGCCTGGTTCAGTATCTGCGCCGTTTCATTCATTTCGACCATGAAGGTCGACCGCCCGCGGCTCAGCTCATCAGAGGCCCCGATGCGGGTAAAGATGCGGTCTACTATTCCCAGTCGCGCGCTTGAGGCCGGCACGAAGCTGCCGATTTGATTCAGGAGCACGATCAGGGCTGTCTGGCGCAGGATCGTAGATTTTCCGGCCATATTGGGGCCGGTGATAATCAGGATCTGGTTGGACTCGTTGTCCAGGGTGATATCATTCGGTACAAAGGCCTCACGTCCAAGAGAGTGCTCGATAACCGGGTGCCTACCGTCCGTGATTTCGATTCGATCTTCATCCAGAACTTCCGGTCTAACGTAGTCGAAACGCACGGCTGCTTCCGCCAATGCAGCCAGGACGTCGGCCTCAGCAAGCAGATCAGCCGTTTCCCTAAGACGGGAAACAAAAGCCATCAAACCCTGGCGGAACTCCTCGAAGATTTTCTGTTCTAAAATCAAACGTTTTTCTTCAGCGGTTAGGACTTTGGATTCCCACTCTTTGAGTTCCGGAGTTATAAACCGCTCCGCGCCTGTCAGTGTTTGCCGCCGAATATAATTTTCAGGCACCTGGTCGAGGTTAGAACGAGTTATCTCGATATAATACCCGAAAACCTTGTTAAATCCCACCTTGAGAGACGAAATTCCGGTTCGTTCCCGTTCCTTGGCTTCCATGCGGGCTATCCAGCTTTTGCCGTCCATCATGATGGAAATAAGCTCATCAAGCTCAGCATTAAAGCCCTTTCGAATGACCCCGCCTTCCTTGAGTGTCAGCGGAGGAGTGTCGCTGATCGCCCTTTCGATCATATCTGCGACATCAGCTAAATCATCCAGCTTCCAGCCTAAATCGCGGAGCCGGCCGTCTCCCAGTTCAAGAAGCAGGGTTTTTATTTGCGGCAACCTGCGAAGGCTGTCTTTCAGAACAATCAAGTCCCTGGGACTGGCTCGGTTCAGGGATATTCGCCCGGTCAGCCTTTCGAGATCATAAACGTTGCTTAAAATTTCACGTAAATCAGAGCGCCTAAGACCATCCATGATAAGCATCTCAACCGATGCATGCCGTTCAGCGATCAGGATTCGGTTCCTTAAAGGGTAGCTCACCCATTCCCTGAGCTTGCGGCCGCCCATGGCCGTGACGGTAAGATCAATCAGGCTGATCAAAGAGCCGGAACGGGAGTTGTCTCGAAGGTTGGTAAATAATTCCAGGTTTCGTCTCGCTGTTTCATCCAGAATCATATATTCCTGAAGGCGGTAACATCGAATCCGATCCACATGTTCAAGGTCCTGTTCTTGATTTTCTTCTGCATAAAGAAGGGCCGCACCGGCCGCAGTTAAACCCAGGGGCATATCTTCCACCCCAAAACCGGCCAGGGCGTATTCGCCGAAATGGTTTAACAGCACGGAACGGGCTCGTGAAAACTCAAAAGCCTCTGCTTCAAAAGGAGTATGGTACAGGGACATATCTTCGAGCAGGTCGGCCAGTTTTCCGGGTTCATCTTCCCTGATGAGAGTTTCTGCCGGCGCGAGTCTGGATAATTCGGAAATTAAAGCCTGTTCCCCGTTTATTTCGGTTATAATGAAATCGCCGGTGCTGACGTCCAGAAGCGCCAGCCCGAAGCGCTCATAATTCTCTTCAGTCAGGGCGGCCAGGTAAAGGGGAGATCTCGGGTCTTCTATCTCAGGTGAAATAATCATTCCCGGCGTCACAACCCGGGTTACCTTTCGAGCCACAATGCCCTTGGCCTCGCGGGGATCTTCAATTTGATCGCAAACAGCCACCTTGAACCCTTTTTTGATCAGCTTGGCAATATAGGGCTCCGCCGAATGATAAGGAACCCCGCACATGGGTATGTCCTGGTTATGGTATTTTGAACGGGATGTCAGGGTGATTTCCAGGACCGGTGCGGCTTTGACCGCATCCTCAAAAAACATTTCATAAAAATCACCCATGCGAAAAAACAGAATCGCCTCAGGATAATTTTCCTTGATCTCGAAGTATTGTTTGAGCATGGGAGTGAGTTTGGACATATTCATTTCAGGGATGGTTTTCTTGCTTTTCTTCGGGATCAGGCC
>CAZVRN010000388.1:0-2868 GCA_964629485.1 uncultured Thermodesulfobacteriota bacterium
CCGCTCCCCATCCCGGGTGGAGCCGGTTATAAAGGAACCGTATCGCTTTTTTGTCTCTGTTGCTTAAAAAGGTCCTGCCATTACCACTGACATGGCCCTCAGTCACCCCGCAGTACATGGTGCTGTCCCGGAAAACATCTGAATGAAAAAAACCTAAGGCGTGAACAAGCTCATGCAGGATAATTTTCCGCCAGTGCTGTGCCTTGAGAATGTCACGAGCGGCCATTTGCTGTTTTTTAGTTAAAAAAGACAGCCCCGCACCGAAAGACCCGTCAGCGGTAATCCAGATAAGAGCCGATTCTATGACAGAAGTCCTTAAACTGCCGCCCCGGATTTGGCAGCGGCCGTCAAGCCCGGACCCTTCAATACCGGCGGCCAAGGGGAAATTAATTCGCGGAGTAAAGATTACTTTGATCTTGGCGGATTCATTATTGGGTTTCAGTAAAATGATTTGTATCGAGGTCCCGGCTAGGGCGCCATTGATTTCCTGAACCGCTTCTTCAGCCGCTTTAAGCCCGGCATCGTTTGCGTTAAAAACAGAAAGCGTTGGAGATTCGTCCCAACGTGTAATAAATCCGCCGGAATATTGGCCGGGATTGCCCGGATCACTCCGCGTTTTAAGCAGGATGTCTTTGAGCCATTCCATTTCTTTCTCCATGGAACCACGGCCAATGGTCGAGACGTAACCCGGTTCAAAAATCGTAAGTTGATCTTGTCCAACTTTAAAATTTTTCACCACAGGCTTCTGGTTGTATTCATTTTGTGATTGCCCGTGCGATCCTTCAAGCGACTGCCGAATTTTTTCAATTTTTTTAACAGCATCTTTCTTGACCACCCAGATATTTCCATCCCGGTGAAGCCTGAGACAGTCACCTTCATATCCATAGATATCCGCTTGTATTTCCTGTCCGCTTTTGAGGATAATCCGAAAATTCTGAGCAAACATGGTCCCCGGGAAAAGGAAGAGTGTCAAGAAGACGATCATCGCGGTTATGGTTAGAAATTTCATGGGTGGTTTATCCTCAAAACCATGCCTGAAAAATTTTCGCGAAACATGGGAAACAGGCGTGACAGTTCCACAGCATACTTGTCTTTTAAAAACTCAATTCCTCTCTCCCGCCAGGGTTTTATAAATTTATATTTAACCGCTGCTTGTATCAAGATGAAAAAAATTTTTTATAATAAAGATAAAAATATCCATATCCCGTAAAAACTTTTATTAATAATACAGCTTATTAAAGGGGGAATTTTTTGTAATTTTGGCATTGAAATTGCTTACTATTTTTATATAACCAAACTTAATAAAAAATGGAAATTAAAAACAAGAGATAAACTAAGGCAACTAAAATGGCTGTTAAGCTAAAAAAAACGGGAGAAGAGTCAATTCCCAGGCTTGGGAAGGTGGAGGAAGACATACATCTTGAGCTGAATATATCCAACTGGAAAGAGTTAGGCAGCCTGCTCAACGCACTGCGATTTAACCCCGCCAGGTGCGGATACATAGCTCTAAAGCTAAAAAACAAAGGGGGATCTTAGAAATAAAGTCCGGATTATTGACAATGGAAAATGAGGACTATCCTGTCCGGGGACGACATCACCCCTAGCATACCAAGAAATAATCGAAAACTCAGGCCATCGCAAACTTTCATCTTTTGGCCGAACTCATTTGAGATGGTCTTTAGACTTTTGTAAAAATTCACTTATCAGTGCTTATCAGACCTTCACGGATTGCATATTTCGTCAACTCAGCTAAATTGTGAAGGTTCAGCTTCTCCATTATGTTTCGGCGATGTGTTTGGATGGTTTTCACACTCAGATGAAGTCGATCAGCTATTTCCAGAGAATTTCTGCCTTCAGCCAGAAGCTGAAGTATCTCCTGCTCTCTGGGGGTTAGTTTTGAGACAACGTAATTTTTAGAGTCCCCGGTAACCGCTATCTTTTCCACGACTACCGAGGCGATTGAGGGGCTGAGGTAGACTTGATTTGCTTGAACTGCTGAAATGGCCAGAGTCAGTTCAGTAAAAGCACAATCCTTCAACAGATAACCTGAAGCGCCGGCATGGAGCATGTCTAGGACGAACCTTCGACTTGAATGCATTGAGACCGCGATAATTTTGACCCCGGGACACTCTTTTACGATCTGGCGAGTGGCTTCAACTCCATTTAATTCAGGCATCGCCACATCCATGATAATGATATCCGGAGAGAGATCCCGGCAGAGCCGGACCGCCCCTCTACCATCGCCTGTTTCTCCGATAATATCAATATCCGGGTTTTCCTGAAGGAGAGATTTCAAGCCCTCACGAAAAAGGCTGTGATCGTCAGCTAAAACTATTCTCATTTTTTAATTCCCTTGTATGAGGTCTCTACTGAAGCCACAGCTTTACATCCTTGAATGAGACATTTCATTTTAAAGGCACTGCTAGGGTTACTAATGTTCCATGTCCCGGTTTTGATCGAATTTCAACACGACCACCTAAGGATTTTAATCGTTCGCGGACACTAAAGAAACCAAACGCCCTGGATTCTGCCAAATCGAAATCGATCTTACCTGTATCAAACCCTATTCCATCGTCTTTCACGCTAATTAGAAGACGGCTGTCATTTTCTGAAATGGTGATTTTCATTTCCCTAGCTTGGGCGTGTTTGACCACATTAAATATCAGTTCTCTGACAGCTCGATAAAGTGATATCTGGGTATTGAGGTTTATTCTTTTTAAGCGGCCATCATCCTGCAGAGTAATCAAGAGCCCATATTCCTGCTGTATTTTTTCAGCCAGCTCGTCCAGGGCCGCTTCAAGCCCCAACTCATAAAGCGATGGAGGACTGAGGTTAAAAGTCAAGGTCCGTGTATCGGAAATTGCCATC
>CAZVRN010000389.1:0-2844 GCA_964629485.1 uncultured Thermodesulfobacteriota bacterium
CTCTTCGGTGTCAGCAACGACGGTGAGTGTGCCGGTCTGCCGGGCGGCTGCGCCAAACGGATCGAGCACGGTTATCCCGACCGGGTGGGCGCCGATGTCGGCGGCGCCGGTCTGCCACTGGATGCGGCCCAGGTAAGATCCTTCGGCCATGCCCACGTTTCCGTCGCACCATGGTTGCGCGGCCACCCATTCAACGGTGTCATAGCCATCCTGCCCCTCGGGCATCATGGCCGTGAATTCACCTTCCGAAGCAAACCTGCCCCTGGTGTCCTGCAGCACCATGACATATCCTTCGGAAACAGCGTGAAACGCCGTCAAGTAGTCGCTATTGCCTGCCAGCGCTTTGTTATAAGGCGTTCGCATCAAAATAGCGGGATGTTTTCCCCCGTCATCCGGCCGGTATATGTCGGCCCTGAGTACAACCCCGTCCCTCATCTCCATGGGAACATCACGGTCAATGCGGATTGAACTGTTCATCTTCACCCCCCTGGATATTTTGCTCAAAGTTTGTTCATATGATTTTTTTTACAAAACCAGTTTTCATCTGGAGATAAAAAAATTTAGAGATTCGATCTGTCAGGCTGGATCATGCAGAATTTGTCTTAATCGGTCTGCACAGCCTGTGTGAGCACCACTGTTAAAACACGAACAACCAGGCGCCCGTCAGGTTTGTTATTCCCACTGAACCTTGATCGGTGTCCTGTCCACTGTCCTCAGATATTTGAGCTTCGGGTAGCCGATAATGAGCACGCTGAAAATTTTATGACCGGGCGGAAGATTTAATTCCTTAACAATAGGACGATAACCCGCGGCGGCTTCAAAAATACCGATATAACAGGTTTCCAGCCCCAGGGTCATGGCCATCAGGGTCACAGTTGTTGAAGCGATCACGCAGTTGTCCTTTGGAGCGCTGGTATACTCCGGTGAATGAAAGATCATGACCGCCGGGGCTTTATGAAAAATAGGGTCGGTTTCAGGTGATTTGACTAAACCGTGTTCCTTCCTGGCTTCGAGCACATCAAGTGAATAGCGGAGGTCTCCCGGGATTTCCTTTCCTTCCGCCTTCAGTCTGGCCATTCGCCGCTGAATCACTTCGAGCGCCTTGTCAAAACTGTCAATGGTAAGATCAGATAATTTCTTAATCTTTTGCCGGTCTTGAATAATCATTATCTCCACGTTTTGAACATTGCTTCCTGTCGGAGCATACCGGCAGACATCAATCAGGCTTTCAAGGGCTTCTCGCGGTATCTCCTTGTCTTGGAAATGCCTGTGGCTTCGTCGTTTTCGAATATGTTGGATAAGCTGTTCAGGCCTGATGTCGTTTTTCTTTTCAATGGCAATAAAGTTATCCATGTTCATCTTATGATGAGTGATCGCCCCGGCAGGACAAAGGGCCACGCAATGACCGCAGAGGTTGCAAGTGGTCTCATCGGCATGGATAACAATATTTTCATTTTTTTCACTAAAACACCTTTCGCAACAGATAACGCAAAGGCCGCACTTGGTGCATTGGTCTTCAGATATGGATACCCAACTCATAATCATTCTCCATGATTTAATATCTTTTTAATCCGGTCGTTGCCGGGGAATCATCAGGGCCTGGCTTCAGCAGGGTTTTAAGCGCGCGGGCAGGTGAAAAAACGCCCGCCGGTCGATATTTATCATGCCTCAAGTACCGGGATCGTATCAAGCTGGTCCCAGATCGCTGCTATTTCATCAGGGTCAACATCAAACACGTTGCCGATGGGGGCCAAAGGCTCGGTTCTGATAAACTCCGGATCAGGATCGTGAGCCGTGCTGAATTCGGTTCCACGGTTAAACTTAATCTCTTCTTTAAGCGTCTCCCGGCCGATGTTGATCAGGTCGTCTATATTTTGATTCAACCCGTACCGTGCGTTAATCAGGTTCTTGAGAAAAGTTAAAAGTTTTACCCGGTCCCCCGGCATGGCCAGGAGGCAGTAAGCCAGGGAATCTATCGCGGCAATGAAAATTTGTGTTTTCAGAGATCTTTCTACCTGGCCTTCTTTATTTTTAAAATCCTCATAAGACACACCGGCCGTATGATCGGCTCCCATGGGCGAGGTGTGGTAGGTCACTCCAGTGGCTTTGGTGACCCGGGGATCATGCGCCGGGATAGCCTGCCCTTTGAAAGCCGGGATTCTGGTGATGCCCAGCGCCTTGGCCGTGGAAACGACGCCGTTGGCCAGGATTGCCCCGAATTCGGTTTCTTTTTCTATTTCATCAAACAGGGCCAACGCGGATTTGGCATTGCCAAACTCCATTTTACCCGCACTGGCCGCGACTCCCATGGCGCTGCCGATTTCAATCGTATCAATGCCCAGTTCATCGCATATTCTGTCAAAGAGGGCCACGCTGTCAGAATCAGCAATGCCCAGGTTGGTGCCCAGGAGGGCGATGGTTTCATATTCGTAGGCGGCGGTGAGATATTTTCCTTCGGCGTCATGGTAAACCATGGAACACCTGATGATGCAGCCGGGCATGCATCCGGTCATGTGCCCGCCTCTGGCCTTGTTTGTTTCTTCAAATGCTGGTCCGGCCAGATTTTCATAGCCCTCGGTCTGCTCGCTGCTGTAATTTTTAGAGGGTGCCGTCCCGATGGATCGCATGGCGGCTATTCCGGCGGTGGTGCCATATTTACTCATGCTTGCCAGCCTCGTGTCTGCCTTGAGCACCTCGGGCCAACTCCGCAGGGCCGCCCTGAAGGTCTCTTTGTTTGCCAGCTCCACGCCGTCGGCTCCATCGTCATCGATTACGATGGCCTTGAGTCCCTTGGCGCCCATGACCGCGCCCAGACCTCCGCGCGCCGCATGCCTTGAGGGATGG
>CAZVRN010000390.1:0-2836 GCA_964629485.1 uncultured Thermodesulfobacteriota bacterium
GTCGAGGGACGAGGGCCGCCCCAACACCGTCCTGGAGGCCATGAGCGCCGGGTTAGCGGTAATCGCCACCAGGGTCGGCGGGGTGCCGGAACTGGTGGACCACGGGCGTACCGGCCTGTTGATAGAGCCGGACGATCCGGAGGCTTTGGCCGAATCCATCCTTCACCTGCTGTCCGACGTCGAGGCCCGGGAACGGCTGGGCTCCGCGGCGGCCGAGGAAGCGCGGCTGGCGCTCCTGGAAGCGGTCGCCGAGTCCGACGACGCAATCATGGAGAAATACCTTGGCGACGAGGAGATTTCCGCGGCCGAGCTTTTGTCGGCCATCCGCGATGCCACAATCAAGCTCAGGGGGGTGCCTGTTTTTTGCGGCGCCGCCCTTAAAAATCAGGGAGTACAGCCCCTTCTGGACGGGATCGTGAACTTCCTGCCTTCTCCGGGCGAGGTTGAGGTCGTAAGCGGGGTTGTCCCGTATTCGGGCACAGAAGAGAAACGTCCGGCCGAAGTGAACGCTCCGCTGGCCGCCCTGGTTTTTAAGGTTATGATGGATCAGGGCAGAAAGCTGTCCTACCTTCGGGTCTACTCCGGAAAAATGAAAAGCGGCGAGGAGGTTTTGAATGTCCGTCCGAACCGGCGGGAAAGGCTGGCCCGGATTTTAAGGATGCACTCGAACAAGCGGGAAAGAATTGATGAAGCCCTGGCCGGGGATATTGTAGCGGTGATGGGGCTTAAGTCAGCCACCACCGGCGACACGATCACCGACCTTGATCATCCGATCAAGCTTGAATCCATTGAAGTGTATGAACCCGTCATTAACGTGGCCGTGGAGCCGAAGACCTCTTCCGACCAGGAAAGGGTGACGGCCGCTTTGACCAAGCTGGCCGAAGAGGACCCGACGTTTCGGTTCCACATGGACGAGGATACCGGCCAGACCATTATCTCCGGCATGGGGGAGCTTCACCTTGACGTTTTGACGCATCGGCTGGAGCGTGAGTTTTCCCTGGATTTAAGTGTCGGAAAGCCGCAGGTGGTCTATCGTGAGACCGTGACCCGGAAAGCGGAAGCTGAAGGCCGTTTTGACCGGACCCTGGGCGGAACCCCGCACTTTGCCTCTGTCTGGCTCAGGGTGGAACCCCTGAACCGGGGGGCGGGCCTTCGGTTTTATAACGCTACTGACGAGGAAACCCTGCCCGAACCATTCGTTCAGGCCGTAAAGGAGGCGGTGCTGGACGCGGCCGGGAGCGGGGTCCTGATGGGATATCCGGCCGTTGATATCGGCGTGACGCTGTTCAGGGCGGAATATAAAGACGGGATTTCGAGCGAACCGGATTTCCGGGTGGCCGCGGGCCAGGCTTTTCAGAATGCCTGCCGCGAGGCCGCGCCTGTTCTCCTGGAACCGATTATGAAGGTCGAGGCTGTTGTGCCCGAGTCTTTTCTCGGGGACGTGATCAGTGATATAAATGCGCGTTTGGGCAAGATTGAAAATATCGCCACGCGCGGGCCTCTCAGGATTGTTACGGCCACCGTGCCGCTCTCCGAATTATTCGGCTATGCCACGGCCTTGCGTTCAGCAAGCCAGGGCCGGGGGACTTTCACCATGCAGTTTTCAATGTTCGACCTTGTGGCCCGCAAAAAGCAGTAACGGCCCGGTTTCGAGCAAATTCCGCCGTCTGGCCCTCATTTCAGCATCTCTTCATGGGTTGTAATTGACGCCTTGGCCCGAAGGGCCTCAATCCACTGTCGAAGATAATCCTGGCTCTTCGCTATCTGGAGCTTTTGGGTCAGGGTCGCTTTTTCCTTCTCAAACGTATCTTCGGATGCGGGGATTATTTTTTTGAGGCGAATGACATAAAAACCTTTTGCGGTCTTATAGGGCTTGGGTGCGATCTGTCCAGGCTTGATGAGGCTGAAAGCGGCGGAGATAATGGCCTCGTTTCTGCCGATCTTGGGAATGAAATCCGGACGGGTGAAAGGGCTGGTTGATTCAGGTTTCAGTTTAAAAATTTTAACCTCCCGACTCCAGGTTCCGCCTTTATGCAGAGCGTCCAGAAAGCGTTTGGCTTCCGCCCCGGCCAGTTCGGTGGCGCGTTCCTCTTTCAGGTCACTCTCGACCGATACCTTGACCTGATCCAGGTCGGGAATATATGACTTTTTTCTTTTAAGCATCTTGATCAGGTAGTGGCCGCTCGGAAGATCCACCAGCGGTCCGACCTCGCCCTCTTTCAGTGAAAAGGCCACATCCGCGAATTTTTTCTGAACCCCCAGGTCTCCGACCGGTTCAGTTTTCGAGAAGAAATCAGTAACGACCGGCGTGAGCTTATACTCCTTGGCCACGGCGTCCAGATCCTGGGCCAGGCTCGCTTTCTCATACATCTCAACCGCGATGTCCGAAGCCAGTTCCTCGGCGCGGCTGGCGGTAAGTTTTTTTAGAATTTCACCTTTCACTTCCTTCAGGGGCCGGATCCCGGCCTCCCGGCGGTCTTCGACTTTTATGATATGAAACCCGAAGTCGGTTCTGACCAGGCCGCTGATCTCTCCTTTCTTGAGGCTGAAAGCCGCGTCGGAAAAGGGTTTGATCATCTGGCCTCTTTCAAACCAGCCCAGCTCTCCGCCCTCTTTGGCAGTCGGACCCTGGGAATACTTCCGGGCCAGGGCAGCGAAATCCTTTCCCGCCCTGGCTTGTTTCAGGACGAATTCCGCCCGGGCCTTGACCTTGGCGATTTCCTCGGGTGTGGCGTCCTTCTTTACTTTAAAGAGAATATGCCGGGCCTTCACTTTTTCCGGCTGGCGGTACTTGTTCAGGTTAAACTCGTAGTAATCCGCCACCTCGGACGGCTCT
>CAZVRN010000391.1:0-2833 GCA_964629485.1 uncultured Thermodesulfobacteriota bacterium
GCCAGCGGTATCGCTGTGCTGCCGACGTTGACTTCAGGCATACAGGTTCCGAGCCAGGCTGCCTGGATATCTTTTTTTTCAATTTTAGCGTCTTCCAGGCATTCTATAAAAGCTTCGACCATCAGCTCTTCCGCGCCCATGTCCCAGCGTTCGCCGAATTTGCTGCAGCCCATGCCGATAATAGCCACTTTATCTTTTATTCCAGTCGCCATGCTTATTTCCTCCTTTATTGTTTCGAGGCCGGCTGCGGAACAGCCTTCCAGAAGTAGCCGGTAAATCCCCGTTCTTTATCATAATACTTTTTGCGAAAAGAAGGTTGAACTGGCACGCCTACTTCTACGTCATCCAGGGTACAATCAGTAAAATCCATCATCATGCGTCCGCCTTCATCGAATTGAACGTTGCCATAAATAGCAGGCGGCTCCAGCGAGGGCGCCAGGTTATCGGCGGTGAAGGTGAGGATTTTAGCCGGCTTATTTGCAAATTCATATTCTTCCTGGCTGTCAATGGCGCCGCAGGAAGGATTAACGCAGACGCGTTCTGAAGGA
Source organism: uncultured Thermodesulfobacteriota bacterium (assembly GCA_964629485.1). Classification (GTDB taxonomy): domain Bacteria; phylum Desulfobacterota; class Desulfarculia; order Adiutricales; family JAFDHD01; genus JAFDHD01. The sequence goes on from CAZVRN010000391.1 coordinate 549, forward strand.
ATCTGCGGGGTTCCGCATTCCTTGCAGCGGCCTCCAACAAAGCCCAGTATCAATTTGCGGTATCGCCAGAGGATGCTGAGAGAGGTTCGATTGGAGACTTCAGCCCTGGCTCCCATTTCCGTTTCAACAAGTTCGTTAAACTGAAGCCACTTGGTGTAAGTGTCTTCCACTTTTTTTCGGGCCAGATTGCCGGAAATACCCATGCGTTTCGGCAGCTTCATGATGTTTTCGGTTACTTCAAACAGAAGCGCGTCTGCACCCTGCCCGTATCCCGCCAGGAGTAATTTGTCACCGGGTTTGGCCTGTTCAAGTTCTCTGGTCAGCATGACGAAGGGGTGTGCGGCGCCGCATTCACCTGTTTCTTCGTGCATATTGTTTACGATTTGTTCCGGAGTCGCTCCCAGGTTTTTAAAAATTTTTCCATGGATACGTCCAAAAACACAGGGATAGATCAGTTTGGTGATATCAGACATGCTCATGTCCAATTTGTCGAGCAGACCCTGCACGATGGGGGGATATATCTTGGAATAACCTTCATCCCTTATCCAGCGTTCTTCCCAGTTGTAATCGAATTTGCTTGTCTGGCCGCGGTAATGGTCAACAAAATCGTGGGATTCGGAGTATGAACCCAGAAACTCGGCGATTACGTTTTCGCGGCCTAACAGCAGTGAGCCCGCACCGTCTCCAAACCACATCTCCTGGGCGGATGCCGCTTTGCTCCGCCGGTTATCCGAGGCAGCGACCAGAATCTGCTGTTTGTTTCCGCCCTTGACTGAATCCAGCGCGGTTATCAGGGACGATGTCCCGGCCTTTAAGGAGGCGGCGAAGTCGCCCGTGCTGACGCTGTCCGGCAGATTCAGCGCCGCTTTTAGTATGCCGGCGTTGTCACGGTCGGAAAACGGCATGGTTGTCGAGGCCAGGTAAACAGCGTCTATTTTGGTTTTATCCAGGCCCTTCAGACAGTCTTGGCTCGCGGCCACCGCCATGGTCAGGGAATCCTCATCCCAATTGCACATGGAACGCTCGCCTTTGGCTGTTCCTATAAGGTTTGGTGCAAACCAGCCCATAGACTTCATGATAGCCATTCGATTCAATCTCAATCGCGGAATGTAACCGCCGTAAGATACAATGCCAACCATAATAATCTCCTCTTTTCCTTAAAAATTATTCGGGGGTAAACAAAATTCAAAAGGGCGCGTGAAATATAAACTCGCTGTTATGACCTCTGCCAGTATAAAAAAGGAGCATCTGCCTGTCAAAGAAAAAAGACCGTTGAAAATTATGGCCTGGCCGATCTTAATCGCTGGTATTATACCGGGCCAAGCGGTTGAATTGCTTTCAGGTTAAATAATTTCAATGAATTTATTGATGTTTTCAATTTGCTCTAAAGATAAAACTGTTTCCATGAGTTTGCGGGTTTTATCATCACCCAAAACCGGTGCACAGAGATCCATGAACTTGGCGGAAATTTTTTCTCTCTTAATGTCAAGCTCTGGAATCTCTGTGAAGATATCTTTTAAGGTTGAATGTACCAGGCCGGAGGTTGTCTCTATGTCCACTTTGGATTGCATACCCTCGATCTTTGGATCGGCCGAAACGAATACCCTGCTCATGAGATCCTTTATCTCGGGGTCAGCGACTTTTTCATCCGTAAAGGCCTGTAATCCGGTGTTGCCGCGCAAAAGGGCGTTGGCCACACAGTAAGGAATGCTGAATTTTCCCTCCAGGCCCGTATGGGCGTTTGTTTTATCGGCCGCATTTAAGGCGGTTTCACTCACATGAACCCTGATTGACCTGATATCCCTGGCGGTGAGTCTTTCCTTTTGCAAGATGGACAGGGCGGCTTCGATGGGCGAGTGGGTAAAGTGACAGGAGGCGTGATATTTTTGCGCTATATGCTCGATACCCCATGTCTGGCCGAGTGTGCTCAATATGTCGTCTCTGACCGAGCCTTTCATGGCCTGGAAAAGGCCGTTGGGGCCTTCAATAATGTCTTCAGCCGCGGTAAATCCGTCGGCGGCCAGGAGGGCGGCCATGACCCCGGTTTCGGAAGCCAGGCCCGCGTGGAGGGGTTTACACATGGTCCCAAAGCTTCTTTTGAGGCCGGAGCTTTGTGTGCCGGCGATGCCAAGTGCATATATGGTCTGCTGTTTATTCAGCTTCAGGAGGCGTGAGCAGGCAGCGGCAGAAGCGAGGTGTCCCATGGTGGAAGTGGCGTGCCACCCGGCGGCGTAATGATCGGCTCCGGCGCACGAAGCGACCGTGGTGCCCGCTTTCAGGCCGAT
>CAZVRN010000392.1:0-2824 GCA_964629485.1 uncultured Thermodesulfobacteriota bacterium
TAAGGTTTCCTCAAACCCGGTCATCTTGTCCGACTTGAAATGAAAACGGGCTGAATCTGGTATGGCGGTCAAAAACGTCCAGACCTTCCTTCTTTTTCAAAAAACTCACCGCCGCGTAGGTAAACGGCGTGGCCACGGCTTCGTATGATGATTTGACCAGCCACTGTGTCACTATGGCCAGTCCCATGGCGCTTAAAGGAATATTGCCCACAAAAGCGAGGGTAATGAATATTAGGGAGTCCAGCCCCTGTCCCACAAGTGTCGAACCGATGGTGCGCGACCATAAAAAACGGCCTTTTGTGATGATTTTCATTTTAGCCAGAACAAACGAATTGGCAAACCCGCCCACGAGATAAGCTAAGAAGGAAGCTGCCAGAAGACGCGGGGTGTAGCCCAGAATACGTTCATAACTGGCCTGTCCTTCCCAGAACGAGGCAGCCGGAAGCAACTGGCCCAGCCAGAGGGCGACCACCGTAATGAGGTTGCAGAAAAAGCCCAGCCAGATTGCTCGCCTGGCATGCTCATAGCCATATACCTCTGTCAGCACGTCTCCGACAATATAACTGATGGGAAAAATAATGATAGCCGCGGGTAAAATCATGCCGAAAACGTCAATAATCTTCACGGCCATGATATTGGCGGTGATGAGGCATGTTATGAAAATGGAGACGACCAGGACATACCAGAAAGAGATATCGAACGGACTTAAAGCTTTTTTAATTTCATTACTCATTGATTTTTTACAGAGCTTCCCTGGTGCACGGCGCGAAGATTCATCCGAATCCCGCCGCGGGCTACAAAACCGGCCTTGACTTCCATCCAGGCAGGCGCGCAGGCTTGAACCAAATCCTGAAGAATTTGATTGGTTATCGTCTCGGCGAAAGAACCATGCTGCCGGTAAGCCAGCAGGTAGAGTTTGAGTGATTTTGATTCTATGCACAATTTATTTGGAATGTAGTTTATTTCTATGGTCGCGAAATCCGGCTGCCCCGTAACCGGGCAAAGGCTTGTAAACTCTCCGGTAACAAACTGAATGGTATATTCCCTGTCAGGATAAGGGTTGGCAAAGGTGTCCAGAATGTCGGCTGAAGGCTCGTCATAATTTAATTCGGTTTTTGGCTTTCCCAGATGCTTAAGGGATGAAATATCATCCGACATGTAACCCTCCTTACCGTATGATCGTCGAACTTATCACCTGGCCGCTTACGGGTCAAGAGAAGGCGTTGGAGTGACCTTAAATGGCAAAAGTCAGCCCGGATGGCCCGGCGGCACGATCAGCAGTCCCAAGATAAAGGGCATGATACTGAGGTCCTGAAGAGCATTCACGGCCTGTTTCCTTCCTTTTTAATTCAGAATCTGTTACTTGTTTTCGGACTTCGTTTAAACAGTTTTCCGGGACCTGGTGAATATTATACAAATTGCGCCAAAAAAATCATCAGATTAGATGCTCTTTCTGGTATGATTCGGCTAAACCTTATCAGGGAGGCAGGTATGCTCGTTTTAACCGAGAAGAAAGGCCCGGTTACCACGATTGTTATTAATCGGCCCGAGGTGAGGAATGCTGTGGACGGACCCACGGCCAGGGAACTGGCGGACGCTTTTCGCGCCTTTGAGGCTGATGAGGAGGCAAAGGTCGGGGTGCTCATGGGCGCGGGCGGGTGTTTTTGCGCCGGGGCAGACCTGAAGGCCGTGGCGGACGGTCAGAACCGCTCCAACCGCGTGCGCGAGGAAGGTGACGGACCCATGGGGCCTTCCCGCATGTGGCTGGACAAACCGGTCATCGCGGCCGTGGCCGGGTACGCCGTGGCCGGCGGTCTTGAACTGGCTCTTTGGTGTGATCTGCGCGTGATGGAAAAAGACGCCTGTTTCGGAGTTTTCTGCAGGCGCTGGGGAGTGCCTCTCATGGATGGAGGCACCGTGCGGCTGCCCCGTCTGATCGGCCTTTCCAACGCCCTGGATATGATTCTCACCGGCAGACCGGTCGGGGCCGCGGAAGCCTTGAGAATGGGCCTGGCCAACCGGATCGTGGAACCGGGCGCCTCGAGGGCCGAGGCTGAGGCGCTGGCCGAAAAAATCGCCGGGTTTCCCGAGCGGTGCATGTTAAATGATCGCCGTTCCGCCTATGAGCAGATGAGCCTTTCTTTTGAAATGGCCATGCGAAATGAGTTCAGGCTGGGCGTGACAACCCTTTTGAGCGGTGAGACAGTCGAAGGCGCGGGTCGCTTCGCAAAGGGCGCTGGAAGGCACGGCGCTTTTGAATAAAGCCAAATATTGAGAGGAGTGCTGCCTGAGCCTGACAATGAGTTCTGCTAACGGACGAAGCTCGTAAGAGATCTCGGTTTTTAACTAGGTGTCGGAAACTAGACGTTAAAAAATGAATAGATAGAATCCCTCACCCTGCCGGCTGTTTTTCCATCCCAAAGCTCTGGTATCTGCCCGGTTTTGAAATGGCCGTTTATTATGGAAAGAAGATGCTCGCTTACCGAGGAAAGATCGACCAGTTGGTTGGTGCCTTGGGTAACCGTAATAGGCCGCTCCGTATTTTCACGCAGGGTTAAACAGGGTATGCCAAGGTAAGTTGTCTCTTCCTGTATGCCGCCTGAGTCGGTCAGGGCGAATTTTGAATGAAAGAGCAGATTCATAAACTGCCTGTAAGGCAGAGGTTCAGTCAGAAAAAGATTTTCGGCTTTATCAAGCACTTCAAACTGGCCGAAGGCATCGAGATTTTTCCGGGTTCTCGGATGGACCGGAAATACCAGGGGGATCATTTTCGATAGTTCAACAAGTGTTTCGCAAAGGCTGGATAATTTTTCAGGGGTGTCCA
>CAZVRN010000393.1:0-2813 GCA_964629485.1 uncultured Thermodesulfobacteriota bacterium
AATACATAATGCGGAAACGACCTTTTCTTTCAAATCGTTCCAAGAAATCTTCAAAGGTTCTTTCCCAAAGGGAGATAGAAATTCTCAGTTTAATATGTATAGGGGCCACAAACGAAGAAATCGCCAAAGAACTTTCCATAAGCCCACATACGGTTAAAAGCCATATCTATAATATTTTTAGCAAAATAGGTGTTCCAAACCGTTTGCAGGCAGCTCTGTGGGCTGGAAAGAATTTATAACTTCAACCATCGTGATGAACGCTTTTCGAGGGAGTTGTCATTCGGGCTCTGTAAGATGAAAGTCAGGCTCAAGATACCAAACGACTAGGGTTAAATCAGAAAAGCTTTATCTCGCATTTCATGTCGTGCTGTTGATTTTACATTTCTGTGACTAGTATAGAGGTAGTCTGTTTATGAGAGAAGCAAGGCGTCTGGAAAGATTTGATCTCAATCTCCCAGCTAAACTTGAAATTCTCGGTGATGAAAAAGAACGAGAAGCGAAAACCCTGAACCTTTTGACACGTAATATAAGCTCTGGAGGTGCTTACTTTCACACAGAACAACCGTTTCCTGTGGGCACCGGCGTAAAAATAGACATTATCCTCTCTATCGATGAGTTAAAAAAACTGAAGGGTAAACGAGCCATTATAAAAGTAAGCGGAAAAGTGATCCGACAAGAGCCAAATGGCATGGCTATTTGTTTTAATGAAGATTATTCTATTAAATCACTGGACTAAAATCATCAATTATTCACGTCCCTGGCACAGCATCCGGAGCTTTTTCTAGCACACTCACTTGTTAGCCCTTTCCTCTTGATTCTGATAATCCTGACAGCCTCTTTCTTCTCTCTTTCCGAATTTCCATTTCTTTCCCAAAAATAGCAGTATTTACAATACTTCTGTCAATTTTTTGTGGATTTTCTGTAAAGAATTATGTTATAATAACGACTAACATGTTGAAAATAAATACCAAATATTCAATCTTTTTTTTCAGGGTCTTAGTTAAGCTCTGAATCACGCCAACGCCTTTAAACGGTTTTATTTAGAGATTTTCATAAAAAAGTGAAGATAAGGTCAGGTAGTAAATTAGTTATGCATAGTCGTACAGGAGTCAATCAAGATCAAAAGGGTGATGACGCTAGAATGGATGTTTTTGAAAACAATGAATATTCCGTGAGCCCGGCCGGGGAAAAGTTCAAACTCCCGGACGTGGAGGATTACAGGCAGGAATTTGTCAGGCTTGAAAAACTGGTAAAGGAGCAAAGAGAAATCGGGCGGCAGATTGTTGTCGTGATAGGTCTTGGCTTCGTTGGAGCTGTAATGGCGGCTGTGGTGGCTGACTCCGTTGATAAAAAAACAGGGCAAAGCGGAAAGTTTGTGATCGGAATGCAAAGGCCGAGCACAAGGAGTTTTTGGAAGATTCCGTTGATCAACAGAGGCATATCCCCGATTCAGGCCGAAGACCCTGAAGTAGCGCCCATGATCGAACGATGCGTAAAGCAGAAAAAAACATTCGTTGCCACTTACCACAATGACGCTTTGAAATTCGCAGACGTGGTTATCGTTGATGTGCAGTGTGATTTTTTAAAACAGGATCTGGGTAATCTCAAAACAGGGCATGCCGATATTCGCGCCCTGGAAGACAGCTTCAAGATCATTGGGGAAAGGATAAATCCGGATTGCCTGGTTTTGATCGAAACAACCGTGCCTCCCGGGACAACTGAATATGTGGGATACCCCATCATTAAAAAGGGATTTAAGAAACGCGGGCTGGATCGTGAACCGCTTTTAGCCCACAGTTTTGAAAGAGTGATGCCCGGGCGGGATTATGTGCGCTCAATCCGGGACTTCTGGCGAGTCTGCAGCGGGATAAATGAAAAAAGTCGTGAACTCGTGGTCTCTTTTTTATCTGATATTCTTAATGTTGAAGATTATCCGCTGACCATCCTTGATCGTCCCATCGAAAGTGAAACCTGCAAAATAGTCGAGAACAGCTACCGGGCTACTATTTTAGCCTTTCTTCATGAATGGAGTATCTTTTCAGAAACCAACGGCGTTGACCTGACCAAGGTTATTCAAGCTATCAAGGTTCGTCCGACGCATAATAACATAATTTTCCCGGGCCCGGGCATAGGCGGATACTGCCTGCCCAAGGACGGCGGGCTTGGATTGTGGTCTTATAAACACCTGATGGGGTTTGAAGATGATATCTTCAAAATCACTCCGGCGGCAATCAATATCAATGACACACGCGCGTTGCACGCCGCGCAGCTAGCCCGCGATGCCTTGAGAAATATGGGACGAATCGTGGCCGCGACTCAAATTACTGTTTTGGGAGTGTCCTACCGTGAGGATGTCGGTGATACTCGATACAGCGGTTCGGAAATTCTTGTTCGAAAATTAACCGAGATGGGCGCCGAAGTAAAGGCGCATGACCCTTACGTATCACACTGGTGGGAACTGGAAAAACAGGACAGCTATCCGGCCAGCGGAGCCAGTTGGTCAAGGTTTTTCCGCAACCAGGACCAGCTCGCCGAATTCCAAATGACGCCGGATTTAGCCGAGGCGCTTAAGGGGGCGGATTGTGTTGTTTTTGCAGTCAGACATAAACATTATCTGGATTTGGACCCCGACGAAATAGTAAAGATGTCTGGGTCGCCCCTGGCGGTTATAGATTGTTTCGGTATTTTGGATGATGAGAAGATAGAAAGATACTTTGAACTTGGTTGTGAAGTAAAGGGTTTGGGCCGGGGACATATACAAAGGATCAAGGAAAAGGTTATTAAGAAAAAAATCAGGCCATAAATAAAAACAT
>CAZVRN010000394.1:0-2812 GCA_964629485.1 uncultured Thermodesulfobacteriota bacterium
AATCCCGGTACGAACCGCACCCTAGGACCCTTATCCCCTGTTTTTCAGGGTCGACGAAGTAAACTACATCCCTATGAAGAAGACGCCGCAAACTTTAAAGCCTTCCCGCCGGGTGCGTCATGAACATTTTCGCGAGGGACACCTGACCCGGGGCCTGTGTTATCTTGCCGAGGAGACCGCCCTGGAAATCATTATCAACGGGCTTTCCTATAACCTGCTGATGCAGACGCCGGGACACGAACAGGAGTTGGTGATCGGCTTTCTGTATACGGAAGGTTTGATTGAAGCGCCAGAGCAGGTAAAGAGCCTGGTTATCCAAAAAGGGCCGGGATTTCTTGGCATAAGCGGGGTCGAGGCCCGCGTTCACCTGCCGGGGATGGAGAACCAGGACACCCTGCCCGAGCGTATCTCTCTCTCGCTTTCAAGCTGCGGGCTTTGCGGCAAGGAAAGCCTGGACCAGGTCGGCCGCGGGATCAGGCGCGTAAGGAGCAAGCAGCATTTTTCATGGGAAACGCTTTCCGGACTGCTGGCCGACCTGAGGCGGCACCAGCCCTTGTACGAACAAACCAAGGGGGTTCATGCGGCCGCCATGTACGAGGCCGACGGTTCTTTTGTTTGTTGTTTCGAGGATGTCGGCCGGCATAACGCCCTTGATAAAGTCATCGGTCATTGCCTGAAGCAGGAAGTCTCTTTCCATGACAAGCTTATTGTGTTGAGCGGACGGGCGAGCCTGGAGATGATTCTCAAAACAGCGCGGGCCGGTATCCCTCTTTTCCTCTGCTTTTCAAACCCCACCACCCTGGCCATCGAGGCGGCCAAATCACTGAACATAACTTTGGTCAGCCGCGAGGAGGGCCGGTCTCTGGTGGGGTATACGCATACAAGAAGGCTTGAGCTGGATTCCGCCGCATCAACCCCGTCCCGCCCCAATAACGGCGTTTAAGCCGCGGTGGTCCGGGCAAGTCAGCTCCGCGAAAACCGATCTTGCTGAAAAAACTCAAAGATCGTAGAGGGTTTCGTCTTTGGCCGGCGGGCGAAGCTTGCGCGCGAGCTGCTTTTTTGTAAAAGGAGCCAGAGGGTCTTCCCCGTCGAGCAAGCCTTCCATATCGGCCTCAACCTCTTCCGGGTCTTCCCCGGCTTCAAGACGCCTCATGACTTCTTCCATTTCCGACCCAAGCTGAAGCCCGGTCGCCTCAGAAAATTTCTTCATAAGGCGCGCGGCCTGGCGAGGATCGTTCTCATCCATGCCTTCCGCTTCCCTGGCCAAAACCGCCATGGCCTTCTCCAGGCCGGCCTCATCCAAATCAGGAAATTCTTCAGAATCCGCTTCCGTGAGTCCCCTGGAGATTGAAAAAGTGGACATGCGTTTTTCAAGCCCGGGGCGGTTGCACTTGGGGCAGTGAGGCTGTTTCGTGGTATTTACTCTCCGGGAAAAAAAATTGAAAACCATGTGGCAGTCCGGGCAGTAGAATTCATAAATGGGCATCTTTATCTCGCCGCCTGGTTCTGTTTAGAAGTTATCTCAAAAAAAAGTCCTCGAAATATTTAAAATATTACCGCGGGTCAATTTTTCACCGGCCGTGATGTCAGGAAAACTGCCGGTTCTTAAAAGGTCCTGTTTTTAACAAAAAAATAGCAAATTGTCCCGATATGTCAAGATTGAGAATTAGAGCCGGGTCAATTTTTTGCCCGCCGCGATGTCAAGAAAATTATTGGTCGTTAAAAGGGCTGGCCCTGGGTTTTGAAAGCTTATTTTGAGAAGATGCCTTAGACCGTGATTTCGATAGTTGACCGTAAACATTTAGCATAGTACATTAACATGCGAGGCGGCCGGGGATGATCATGCCGTTTCCGGGTGCGCCGTCAATTCATTATTGAATTCCAAGGAGAAAATCTATGAGTTCAAAAGAAGATCTCAAAAAACTGGTCTGTGAAATCATAGATCAACGGAGGGAAAAAATCGAGGAGATCGGCGATAAAATTATGCGATCACCGGAATTGGGATTCAAGGAGTTCAAGACAGCCGAACTGGTATCGGGCCTAATGGAGGAATTCGGTATCCCCTACCAGGCCGGGCTGGCCATTACCGGCGTCAAGGGAAGGCTGAAGGGCAGAGAGCCGGGCCCGACATTGGCCCTCCTGGGGGAGCTGGATTCGGTTCTGGTGCCTGAGCATCCCCTGGCTGATCCTGAAACCGGGGCGGCTCATGCCTGCGGGCACAACGCCCAGATAGCCGCGCTGATGGGGGCCATGATGGGGCTTGTGGAGGCCAAGGCTTCTGAAGAACTGGCCGGGGCGGTCGTATTTTTTGCCGTACCGGCTGAGGAATACGTGGAGGTCGAGTACCGCATTTCCCTGGTCAGGCAGGGTAAACTGGGTTTTCTGGGCGGTAAGCCCGAACTGGTTCGGCTGGGCCACTTTGATGATATTGACATGGCCATGATGATTCACAACCACAGTAACCCGAACATGAAAAAAGTGCTTCTGGGAAAATCATCCAACGGATGCGTGGTGAAGATGATTCGGTTTATAGGACGGGCTTCCCATGCCGGGCAGTCGCCGCACCGGGGCATAAACGCCTTGAATGCGGCGCATGTCGCCCTGGCGGCCATACACGCCCAGCGGGAGACCTTCAGGGATGCGGACGCCATCAGGGTTCACCCAATCATCACCCATGGCGGGGACCTGGTCAACGTGGTGCCTGCCGAGGTGCGGATGGAAAGTTACGTGAGAGGCAAAACGAACGAAGCGATTCTCAAGGCCAATGACAAGGTTGACCGGGCCTTGCGGGCCGGGGCCCTGGCCATCGGGG
>CAZVRN010000395.1:0-2782 GCA_964629485.1 uncultured Thermodesulfobacteriota bacterium
AAAGTCGCCGGGTCCAGAAACGGCGTGACCGGGATTCAGATGGATATCAAGGTCAAGGGTGTATCGAGGGAGATCCTGAAAAAAGCCTTGTCACAGGCTCTTGAAGGCAGGCTGCATATACTGGATGAGATGGCGAAGGTCATTGACAAACCGCGTCCTGAACTGTCGGTTTACGCGCCCAAAACAACCGTTATAGAAATAAACCCGGATAAAATCCGCGACCTCATCGGCCCGCAAGGCAAGGTCATCAAGGCCATCCAGGCCGAGACTGATACCAGGGTAGACGTCGAAGACACCGGGAAAGTCCTGATTTATGCTCATAACGCCCAATCGTCTGATGCGGCCGTCAAAATGATCAAGGAAGTGACCCAGGAGGCCGAGGTGAATCAAGTCTACCTGGGCAAAGTGGTCAAGGTGATGGATTTCGGAGCTTTTGTTGAAATACTGCCCGGAACCGACGGGCTGGTCCATATCTCGCAACTGGCGCCGGGACGTGTCAAGTCCGTAACCGATGTGGTCAAAGAGGGGGATGAGATTCTGGTCAAGGTGCTGGGTATAGACAAGCAGGGCAAGATCCGTCTTTCCAGGAAAGCCGTCCTGGAAGAGGCCGCTGACAGCCAAAATTAAACAAACGGGCTCCTTATTAATCCTTTTGGCTTTATATAACCGGAGGTCATAAGCTCTTTGTACAGGAAGACCATACTTGAAAATGGGCTGCGTGTTTTAACTGAAAAAGTCCCGTATGTTAAATCCGTCTCGGTAGGCATATGGGTTACCTGCGGGTCCCGTGATGAAACCGAGGCGGAGGCCGGTCTTTCACATTTTATTGAACATATGATCTTCAAAGGCACCGCTCGCCGAAACGCCCATCAGATCGCCAGGGAGATCGATCAAACCGGAGGAATGGCCAACGCTTACACGAGCAAGGAATTTACCTGTTTTCACGCGCGGGTTAAGTCCGACCATCTTCCTCTGGCGGTTGACCTTCTGACCGATATCTTCCTGCACTCCATTTTCGACGCCGAAGATATAGACCGCGAACGTCAGGTTATCCTGCAGGAAATTAACATGATCGAGGATACCCCTGACGAGCATATTTACGTGCTTTTCGGTCAAAACCTCTGGCCGAAGGCGGCCTTGGGCCGTCCGATTTTGGGTACCGTTGAAACGGTTTCCCGTGCCAGGCGCGAGGACCTTTTTCAGTATCTCAACAAGCATTACCTGCCTGATCGGATTGTTGTCGCCGCAGCGGGGGACGTTGACCACCAGGCTTTCGTTGACTTGGTCGGCCCGTCTCTTGATGCCATGCCGGCCAGGGAAAATAAGCGGTCTTACCGGAAGCCCGAAGTCGCAACCGGCTTGAAGGTTACTCAGAAAAAACTGGAACAGGTTCATTTTTGCCTGGGTACCCCGTTTACCAGCTCCCTGGACGACAGGCGTTACGCCGGGGCCGTTCTCAACACGATTCTCGGCGGAAACATGAGTTCCAGGCTTTATCAGGAAATTCGGGAAAAGCGGGGTCTGGCCTACGTTATTTTTTCTTTTCTGGTCACCTACATGGACACCGGGCTTCTGGGCGTATACGCCGGGGTCAGCCGGGAGGACACGGCCGAGGCGGTTCGTCTTACCTTGGTTGAACTGTCCAGACTCAGGGACGGCGGCATAAAAGAAGCCGACATAAATGCGGCCAAGGAGTATCTCAAGGGCGGGATCGCCCTGGACCTGGAAAGTACGGATAATATTATGACCCGCCTGGTCAAAAACGAAACAACCTACCAGCGCTATATCAGCTTTGAAGAAGTAATGTCCGCCATCGACCGGGTGACCAAAGATCAGGTCGTGGCCTTGGCCGAGGATTATTTCCGTCAGGAAAACCTGGCCCTGACTGTCCTTGGTGATTTACCCGAAAACGGATTAGACCCTGGTATACTAACTTTATAAAAGGGAAAAAACGTGAATGAGATAAAAGTTCGGGTTAAGCGGGTTCGCCCCGAAGAGGATCGGGACCTGCCCCTTCCGGCCTACATGACCCCTCACGCTTCGGGCATGGACCTCATGGCCGCGGTAAAGGAGCCGGTGGTCCTTAAACCGGGGCAGATTCGGCTGGTTCCCACGGGTCTGGCCATGGCCATACCGGCCGGGTTTGAGGCGCAGATAAGACCCCGCAGCGGCCTGGCTTTGAAAAGCGGTGTCAGCCTCATTAACGCTCCCGGAACCATTGATTCGGATTACCGCGGCGAGATTGGACTGGCTGTTATCAACCTGGGGCCTGACCCGGTGGTCATTCGCCGGGGAGACCGCATCGCCCAGATGATTTTCACGCGAGTCTGGCAGGCCAGGCTTGATCTTGTTGCGGAACTGGAAGAGACCGACCGGGGCGCCGGAGGTTTCGGCCATACGGGTTAGCCGGGGCAGGGCGGCCTGAAGGCCCCGGGCAATGGGGGAATAAAGCCATTCGGTTTTGCATATTAGCCAGCGGAAGCAAGGGAAACGCTACCTGGGTCGAGGCCGAAGGAACGGCTTTGCTCGTGGACGCGGGCTTGTCAGGCCGGGAACTCGAACGCCGCATGGCTCAGGCTGGATTGTCCCCTAAAAAACTCACCGCCATTTTAGTCTCCCACGAACACCGGGATCACATTTCCGGCGTCGGTGTCCTGGCCAGGCGATACCGTCTGCCCGTGTACATAAACCGGCTTACCCTGGCCCAGTGTCAGACCGGTCTCGAACGGGTTCAGGTCGAGATTTTTAAAACCGGCGAAGATTTTGAACGCGGACCGATCAG
>CAZVRN010000396.1:0-2773 GCA_964629485.1 uncultured Thermodesulfobacteriota bacterium
GCATGAACGATGAAGCCGGCCCTTACAAGGGGCAGGACCGGTTTGAATGCCGCGAAAACATTGTGGCCGACCTTAAACGGGAAAACCTTCTGGAAAAAGTTGAGGATTACCAGCATGCCGTGGGGCATTGCTACCGCTGTAAGACACTTATTGAACCCGCGCTTTCCAAACAATGGTTCGTCAAGACCAAACCGCTGGCCGAGAAGGCTATTCAGGCTGTTCAGGAGGGCCGAACGCGCATCATCCCCTCAAACTGGGAAAAAACTTACTTTGAGTGGATGAACAATATCCGGGACTGGTGTGTTTCCCGTCAACTTTGGTGGGGCCATCGTATCCCGGCTTACTACTGCCAGGATTGCGGCGAGGTGATTGTTTCCCGCGAACCCGTTGAAACCTGTCCCGCATGCCAAGGCAGCAGCGTGGAGCAGGATTCCGACGTTCTGGACACCTGGTTTTCATCCGGACTCTGGCCTTTTTCCACCCTCGGGTGGCCGGAAAAAACCAAGGACCTGGAGGTTTTTTACCCGACGAACGTTCTGGTTACGGCCTTTGATATTATTTTCTTCTGGGTGGCCAGGATGATGATGCTGGGCATTCATTTCATGGGTGAAGTGCCTTTCCGCGAAGTTTACATCCATGCCCTGGTCCGGGACCCGGAAGGCCAAAAGATGTCCAAGTCCAAGGGGAATGTCACCGATCCTCTTGAAATTATGGATAAATATGGCACCGACGCCTTTCGCTTCACCTTGACCGTCCTGGCCGCCAAGGGGCGGGACATCCGCCTGTCCGAAGAGCGCATCGCGGGCTATGCCCATTTCGTGAATAAACTCTGGAACGCCGCCCGCTTTACCATGATGAACCTCGACGGCTTCACTCCAAAAAATCTTGATCAGCCTGCTCTGGGCGAAGCCAGCCTGAGCCTGGCCGACGCCTGGATTATGAGCCGGATTGCGGCAGTGGCGACTGAAAGCGAGAGGCACATAGCCGGTTATGACTTTGATCAGCTCGCCAGTTCCCTCTACCAGTTCGTATGGCATGAATTCTGTGACTGGTACCTGGAGCTTGTCAAGCCCGTTCTTTACGGTGAAGACCCCACGGCCAGGAAACAGACCCAAAGTATCCTGGCTCATGCGCTGTCCGTTATCCTTCGCCTGCTCCATCCGATCATGCCTTTCGTGACCGAACAAATCTGGCAGAAACTGCCTGGCGCGAAGGGCAGCATCATGGTGGCCCCGTTTCCCTCCCCTGAGGAAGGCAGGCCTGATCCCGAGGCCGAGCAAAAGATGCGGTTGATCCAGGGCGTGGTCACGGCGGTTCGAAATATCCGCGGCGAAATGAACGTTCCGCCTTCCCTGGAGGTTGAGATCGTGGCCATGGACGGGAACCGGCGAAACAGGCAGATCCTTGAAGAACAGAGCCGGGACATTCTAAAGCTCGTCAAAGGCAAGTCAATGGAGGTTACCGTTCCCGGAGAAAAGCCCGAAGGCGCGGCCGCGGCTGTGGCCGATACGGTTGAGGTTTTCGTGAAATTAAAGGGCCTGATTGACTTTGACGAGGAGGCCCGCCGCCTGCAGAAAGCGCTTGAAAAAATAGAAAAAGAGATCACCCGGTCGAGTAAAAAATTGGCCAATGAGGATTTTTTGGCCAAAGCCCCGGCTGAAGTGGTCACGCGCGAGAAGGAAAGAAACAGGGATTTGCAGGAAAAGAGGGATAAACTGGCCGCAAACCTTAAGCGGGTGGAAGCGCTCAAAAGGTGATCATCATGACAAACCAATATCTTTTCGATATTGTTCGCCTGGCCCTGGCCGAGGATATCGGCAGCGGCGACCTGACCACGGCCCTGACCGTGGACCCATCCGCCACAGCCCAGGCCTCTATCATAGCTAAAGAGGACCTGGTCCTGGCCGGGCTGAAGCCGGCGCGGCTGACTTTTGAGCTGGTTGATTCCGGGGTGGAGTTTGAGCCGTTGGCCGCGGAGGGGGCCCGGGCGGCCAAGGGAGATGTTTTGGTCCGGGTAACCGGTTCGGCCGCCTCCATCCTGACCGCCGAACGGGTGGCGCTTAATTTTCTGATGCACCTCTCAGGCGTGGCCACGCTGACGGCTCGTTTCGTGGAAGCGGTTAAGCCGCACAAAGTCCGAATCGTTGACACCCGCAAGACCATGCCGGGTATGCGGGCCCTCGAAAAGGCGGCAGTGCGGTCCGGCGGCGGAAACAATCACCGTTTCGGGCTCTTTGATGGAATCCTGATCAAGGATAACCATATTGCCGCCGCGGGTTCCATTAAGGCGGCTGTGGCCCGGGCCAAAGCCGGGGCGCCGCACACCTTGAAAGTTGAGGTCGAGGTCACTGATCTACCCGGTTTGGAAGAAGCCATCGCGGCTGGGGCGGATGCCGTCTTGCTGGATAACATGGACCAGGATCAGCTTACTGAAGCGGCCGCCATTGGCCGGGGGAAGGTTATCCTCGAAGCCTCGGGCGGGATAAAATTAGGCAACGTGGCCCAGGCCGCGGCCTCGGGCGTTAATATCATTTCCATCGGCGCCCTGACGCATTCCGCTCCGGCCGCGGACATGAGCCTGAAGTTCACCCCGGGACAACCCTGCTGAACAACTCTGAATCCCGCCTCGAACCAAGAGAGCCTGATAATGAGTTCCGCCAAAGGACGAAATTCTTAAACTTAAACTCGACCGGGGTGCGGACAGGCTTCAGGCGAGGTGGCAGGCCACGAGATGGCCTTCGGCGACAGGTTTTAAAACAGGTTCTTCCTGACT
>CAZVRN010000397.1:0-2770 GCA_964629485.1 uncultured Thermodesulfobacteriota bacterium
CCCAAACCCGCTCACCGCTTTTTTCCCCGGCTTGCTTAAGCTTGTCCACTAAACCCGGGTCCGTGCCCATGAGACCGGCTATATTGTTTCCCAGGGCCACGGAAACGGCTCCGGTCAAAGTGGCCAGGTCGATCACGGCCCGGGGATTATATTCATGGGCCAGAGTCAATGCGTCGGCCAGGACCAGGCGACCTTCGGCGTCCGTGTTCGTAATCTCCACGTTCAGCCCGGCCATGGAAGTAATAACGTCACCCGGGCGCGAGGCTTTCCCGGAAGGCATGTTTTCCGCCGCCGGTATGATCCCGACCAGGTTGACCTTGAGCTTCAGGCGGGCCGCGGCCGCCAGCACGGCTATCACCACCGCGCCCGCGGCCATATCGGTTTTCATGTTTTTTATGCCGGTTGTCGGCTTGAGGTTGATGCCGCCGCTGTCAAAGGTGATGGCCTTGCCCAAAAGGGCCAGGGGTTTTGTTTTTTGGCCGGCGCCATGATACTGGAGCACGATGATCCGGCCGGGAGACTCGCTGCCTTGAGCCACGGCCAGGAAGGCCCCCATTTTCCGCCGCTTCGCTTCTTCCTGGCTGATGACCTTCATCTTGAGTCCATAACGCCGTGCCTGTGCGCGGCTTTCCTTTTCAAGATCACTCGGTTTCAGCATATTAGAAGGACGGTTTACCAGGTCCCGGGCATAAGCAATGGCCCCGGCCGTAACCTCGGCTTTTTTCAGCGCCGCGGCGGTTCGGCTCCTGGCCGTCTCCCCGGTGGCGATCAGGGTTATTTTATGCACCGGTTTCGTCTTGCCTTTGTTCCTTGTCTTCAATTCGTCGTAGCGGTAAAGCCCAAGACGCAGACCCAGCGCTGTTATCCCGGTCACTTCCTCCGGGTTCTCAAGGCCTTTCCATTGCGGCGGTAAAAGCACGGCGGTTTCTTCGAGGTTGTAACCGCTGGCGGACTGGGCAGCTTTGGCCGCCGCGGCTCGAAGCTTTTCCGGACCATAATTCCGCTCCGGGCCGAGACCGACCAGGATAAGACGTTCCGGTCCTCCCTCAATCTCCTGAAACAGCCCCAGAACAGCCAGGTGCTCGGCGGTAAAGTCCCCGGCCTTGAGGCGGGGGTTGATAACGCGCTTAAGCCCTTTCAGTTCGGGCCGCTTTCTAAGTCCGGGCTTGTCATCGGAAAATAAAAAAATAACCAGGGCCGGCGTTTTAAAAACGGCCGGATCAGCGATTTTGAATTCAAGTTTCATCATGAATCAGCTCCCACATGTGTAAAGAAGAAAAAAACAATTAACACCGCATTTTGAAACCGCGAAACACTTTAATACTTTTCGATCCGCCTGGCAAGCGCTTTGCGGCCATACATTTTTTGGTAATGCAGCGGGAATGTTTTGTTTTTTTGTCAAATCATAAATTGTTTTTAAGGTTAAAAATTAACCCGCAGGGGCATTAAAAATACTTCGAGAGGTTAAATTTGACCCTGATAATGAGTTCAACCAGGGGGAAAGTTTTACAGAAGTCTTAAGATATTTTTTCCCTTGTGTTTGGCGCATGAAATGTGCTAAATGGAAACCCTGGGATTGAGGGCGCAGTAATTATTTTTTTCCTCTTCCTCAGTCAACTCTGCGATATACAAATGATCTATATTATATTACTAGGAGGTTCCCATGGCTAAGAAGATTATATTGCCCGAGGATCAGATCCCACGACAATGGTACAATATCAGCGCGGATCTACCCAATGGTATGCAGCCGCCTCTTCACCCGGGCACACTGCAACCGCCGGGGCCCGAAGACCTGGCCCCGATTTTCCCCATGCCCCTGATCGAACAGGAGGTCAGCCAGGAACGCTGGATTGACATCCCTGAAGAGGTCTTGGATATTTACAGGATCTGGCGGCCGACGCCTCTGGTCAGGGCCACTAATTTTGAAAAATTCCTGGATGCACCGGTCAAGATTTACTATAAAAATGAAGGCGTCTCGCCTCCGGGTAGTCACAAGCCCAATACCGCCGTGGCCCAGGCTTACTTTAATAAAGAATTCGGCATAAAGCGTCTCTGCACGGAAACCGGAGCAGGCCAGTGGGGAAGCGCTTTGGCCTTTGCATGCACCTTTTTTGGTATCGAATGCAAGGTCTACATGGTGCGGATCAGCTTCGAGCAGAAGCCTTACCGCCGTCTGATGATGATGACCTGGGGGGCGAACTGCGTGGCCAGCCCGACCGACACCACCGAGTCCGGGCGTATGATCCTGGCTGAGAACCCGGACTCCCCGGGCTCCCTGGGAATCGCTATCAGTGAAGCCGTGGAAGCCGCGGTCACCAGCGAGGATGTGCCCACCAAGTACTCGCTGGGCAGTGTGCTTAACCATGTCTTGCTTCATCAAACCATTGTCGGCCAGGAGGCGAAAAAACAGATGGAAATGGCCGGGGATTACCCGGACGTGGTTATCGGCTGCGCCGGGGGCGGTTCCAACTTCGCCGGTCTCGCCTTTCCCTTCGCTCAGGACAAGATAGCCGGGAAGGAAATTCAGATTATCGCGGCGGAGCCGACTTCGTGTCCGACCATGACCCGCGGGCCCTTTGCCTATGACTTTGGAGACACGGTCAAGAAGACACCCCTCCTGCCCATGTTTACCCTGGGCCATGATTTTGTGCCTCCGCCGATTCACGCCGGCGGGCTGAGGTATCACGGCATGGCTCCCCTGGTCAGCCAGTTGATCAGGGACGGGATCGTCGAACCACGGGCCTACCACAACCTCGAAACATTCGAGGCC
>CAZVRN010000398.1:0-2748 GCA_964629485.1 uncultured Thermodesulfobacteriota bacterium
ATGCTCATAAAGATAGGGGTTTGCGCCTGCCCTGGAAATTGCTCCGCGAAATGTCATTTCATGGAGGCTGGGGGCGCATGAAGCGACCACTACCCGGTTGACAGCGCCATTTTTAATATCTTCCGCAATCATGTCTTGACCCGGATCAGAACACATAAACATGTTTCTGCGGGCAACAGTCACCCCGGGAATTTTTTCAACTCGTTGTTGAACAGCCTCTACGTCCACATGATCAGAGATATTTCCTCCGCAGTGGCAGACATAAACGCCAATCTTCACTTCCTCGTCTTCCCGGTTTTTATTTTTATCTTCGCCTGTCATCGTCCTAACTCCAAGTCAACTCATGGTACCGGAATATTTTTTAAGCTGCGCTTTTTCCCTGTTCGAGTGCGGCCATATATTTGGATGCTTCCATGGCGGCCGCCCCTGCTTCAGCGATTGTGTCCACAATATCCTTCGGCCCGGCCGCCACCCCTGCGACAAACACACCGGCCATATCTGTCAGCGTGGGGGCGACTTTGGGATGAATCTGGTCAATAAACCCGTCTTCTCCAATTGATACAGGGCACTGTTGTGCGGGATTCCAATCAGGGAGCATACCCAGCGAGAGCACCACCAGGTCATGATCCGCCGTTGTCACTCCATCCCCTTCCTGGGCCTCGTAACGAACGGTCACGCTTCCGTTTTCACCGGGACTCATGGTCGCCACTTTGGCTTTCACAAATTGAACCCCCATGGCCTGAGCATTTTGGAAAAACTGTTCATACCCTTTTCCGAAGGCACGAATGTCCATATAGTAAATAACAATATCGGCCAGGGGCAGGGCCCCGGAAAGAAGCATGGCCTGCTTAATGGCATACATGCAGCAGACCCTGGAGCAATAAGGAACTCCCATGCTCTTATCCCGGGAACCAGCGCACTGGATGAAAGCGATGGAATCAGGTTCCATGCCGTCTGACGGCCGGAGTACCCGGTTATAAGGTCCATTGGGGGCCAGAAGTCTCTCCATCTGGAGGGCCGTAATCACGTTTGGTATTTTTCCTTCCCCATACTGCTGTTTGGTTTCTATGGGACTCAATTGAAAGCCTGTGCTCAAAATGGCCGTCTTTGCCTCTATGATAAAATCTTCCGGCTCCCGGAAGTAGTCCACTGCTCCGGTCGGGCAGACCTTTTCACATTTTCCACAAAGCATACAATTCTCCGTGTCCAGAATTGCGAGCTGGGGGATGGCTGTTGAAAATGGAATATAGATGGCCTTTCTTGCAGTGAACCTCCCCTGGTTATCATCCGAAACCAAGACCGGGCAGTTGTATTCGCACTGCCTGCACCCAATACACTTTTTCGCGTCCACGTACCGCGGTCTCTGTGTTATGGATGCAGTGATTCCAACTGGTCCCCGGTCCAGTGATTTCAAATCGCAGTAGGTAAACAAGGTGATGTTGTCATGGTGAGCGGCCGCAGCCATTTTGGGTGTGGTGATACAACTGGCACAGTCCAGGGTTGGGAATACCTTGGAGAGGCGAATCATCTTTCCGCCGATCGTGGCATCTCTTTCGACAACAGCCACCTTGTATCCCTGGTCTCCCAGATCCAAAGCAGATTGAAGCCCGGCAATCCCGCCGCCTACAACAAGGGCGTCAAATGTCTTTGTTTCATTGCTGTTCATTCATTCCTCCGGGTCAGTTCATAGCTCACGGGCAAAATGCGTAGTATTTCCCCAATGAATCTTGCGCCATGCGCCATCGTCGGCTATGAGCTTTGAGCTGTCAGCTTAGCGACGGCGGCCCAATCTCCTTGATCAATGCGTTCATATCATTAATTTCTTTCAAAAAAGCCCGGCTGCATACCGTACAAATCGCCGTGAGCCGCAACCTGCGAATATCCATGTCTTTTTCCTTCATCATTTGATAGATATTGTCCACACGCTTTGCCAGGGCCTGATACGCGCCTTCATAGGGACATTCCACACCACATGACATGATGATAATGCCGCTGATTCCCTTGTTAAAACAGTCCAGGTAAAACTGCTCCGGGAACATGACCGGCGCCGGAACCCTGAGAATGTAAGTATTTGCCGGATAGGTCGAATGCGCCTGTCCCACCGAGTTGGCGCCTGGATAAGCGCAGTGTTCAGTGGCCAGGACAAGTATCTTCCCTTCGCTTTCTTGGGCCGCCATAATTTTTCCGCCTATTTCTTTCTCCGTACAAAGAGCCTGTCATACCCATCAGCTTCGAGTACGCCCAAGTATTCATGCCCAACTTTTTTGGCCCAGGCCGGGATGTCATTCCGGGTACCGGAATCGCTGGAATAAATCTCCAGGATTTCACCGACCTTTACTTTGCCGATGCCTTTTTTTGCTTCCAGAAGCGGCCCCGGGCAGGCGCTGCCTCTCGCATCCACCGTGCTGGCGGCCTCAATTGAATTTAAATCCGTCATGATGTTCCTCCTTATAGTTTTAACCCTGTCGGAAGGGGCTGAGCCTCATCCCTTTCAGGCTCATTTTCTGACGCAGACCTGAACGGGCCCGGCCAGTTATGTTCAGACTTTCTTTCGCAACCGGATTCGGAGCCATGGATTTGCGCCTTCAATTTTTTCATCACGAATAATTTCATATAAAGAGGCGGGAAGAATTTTAAACAGCGCAAGCCTGCTTTCCGGATCTTTGCAGTTAATTTCCATAACTTCCTCTTGTTTCATGTCCTTGAAAGCATTACTGATTTCAAGGAGTGAAAATGAAATGATGGTAT
>CAZVRN010000399.1:0-2745 GCA_964629485.1 uncultured Thermodesulfobacteriota bacterium
TCGGGGTGAACTTCCGGCCGGTATACTTCCACCTTGAGCTTTTTCTCGCGCTTATACCCTTCGGTCAGTATGAGGTCCATGCCTTCAAAAAAGATTGTCAGTTCATCGAGGCTCAGGTCATGGTCTGTTTGCTGTATCAAGGCCAGCTTTGAAGGTGAAGAGATGACCGTTCTTAAAGCCCCGGCCTGCCTGTGCCTCCAACTGTCTTTACCCGGGATATCAATGTCAAAGCCGTGGACATCGTGTTTAATGGTTCCCACGGCCAGGGACAATCGAGCCAGCTCCGGCAAGAGTTTTTCAATCAATGTTGTTTTGCCTGCGTTCGATTTGCCGACGATACAGACAATCGGCGGGCGGGAGGTCTGTGTTTTCATTCCGCTGCTCCATCCCAGGTCCAGAGGACCTCGCCTGTCTGGTCCACGCCGTAGCCTCCCAGGTCCAGGACCGTCTCCTTGAATTTTTCTGACCGGATTACCTTGAGCAGGGTCTGAATCTTTAAATCTTCCCAGAAACGTTCAGGGATAACCAGGTCGTAGCGTTCCACGGTCACCGGAACAAAATCCAGGCCCAGGGCGCGCGCCGCGGCAAAGATGCCCATGCCCACGTCGGCCCGACCTGAAAGCACATCCACGGCCACGGCCATATGAGTGAATTCCTCCCGCTGGTAACCGTTTATCCGGGCCGGATCGATGTTCTGCCTCTGGAGATTGTAATCAAGGAGAATCCGGGTTCCCGAGCCTGGCTGACGGTTGACCATGATCACGTCTTCTCTGGTCAGGTCCTTGAAATTTTTTATCTGTTTAGGATTGCCTTTCGGCACGATAAAGCCCTGCTCGCGGGTCACCAGGTTGACCAGGCGCAGCGCCGTGCCGGTGAGGTATTTCCTGATATAAGAGATGTTATATTCGCCTGTATCCGTATCCAGCAGGTGGGTTCCGGCCAGGTGGCTGAAACCCTTTCTAAGGGTCAGGAGGCCGCCCAGGCTGCCCACGTTTCCCGAGGAGAGGGAGATGGAAAAATCCTGTCGCTTGATAAGGTCGGCCAGGACGTCCAGGGTGTTATCATGGCTGCCGATAATGACCAGTGTTCCCTCGATGTCCTCGATGGGCCTCAGAATTTCCGCCTTGACGCTTTCCTCGGTTCCGACGCCTTCACTATCGGCCGGGATGCGGATAATGCCGTCGGCCCGCGTCAGGGTGGTGATGGAACCGGCTCCGCGCGGCAGGGGCACGGCCACAATCCGTCTCCCGATCCGCCCCATCTTGACTCTTAAGAATTCTTCGAGCCCGAGCCTGGACGGGAAAGCCTGGGACGGGGTGACTTCGACCATGGGACGCCGCGCTCTCGCGACCCCCAAGAGAGCGGCCAGCAGCGGTTCGGCGAACTGTTCAAAGGAGATGACCGCTGAGACGGGATAACCCGGATTTCCGATGACCGGTTTATCGTTTATGGCCCCCAAAATAGTCGGTTTGCCGGGCATGATGGTTACGCCGTGAACCAGGATTTCTCCGAGTTCGTCAATGGCCGCGGCGGTGTAATCTTCGCTGCCGGCCGAAGATCCGGCGTTGATAATGACCAGATCCCCGTCTCCCTCAACCGCTTCCCGCAGCTCACTCAAAATTACATCGTAATCGTCCCTGATAATGCCGTGCACAACGGGCTCGCCCCCGGCCCGCTCGGTCAGGGCCTTGAGCATAATGGAGTTGTATTCGACCATCCTGCCCGGGCCCGGTTCTTCCTTAAGTTCATTTATGGAGACGAGTTCCGAGCCGGTGGGAATGATATGCACTTTCGGTCGTTTCTTGACGGAGACTTCACTATGGCCCGCGGCAGCCACGGCCCCGAGTTCGTAAGGCCCGAGGCGGGAATTTTGAGGCAGGAGCATCTCCGTAGCCACGATATCCTCGCCCACTTTACGCACGTGCTGCCAGGGATAGGCCGCAGCCTCGATCCGGACTTTCCCATGGCCCAGGTCCTCGACTTGTTCGATCATGATGACGGCGTTGGCGCCTTCCGGTATAGGGTGGCCCGTATTAAGGTAAACGGCCTGTTCACCGATAGTCAGGGTCATGGGGTTGTCCTCAGACGCGCCAAAGGTGTCTTCCGCTTTCACGGCGATACCGTCCATGGCCGCGGCGTGAAAAGCGGGCGATGAAAATCGGGCGAAAACCGGTCCGGCCGTAACCCGATCCAGGGCCTTATCAACAGGGACAGTCTCGGCCGGGAGCCGGTTTCCAAGATCAAAACGGCCCAGGAAAATAGTACGCGCCTCTTCAAGACTCTTCAGGTCCAAGTAAACGCGCCGTAAAAATTTTTTTGCAGAACCCATGAGTTACACCCCGAGCAGATGATTAAAACAGAAGTACTTCCACTTCCGATCCCTTGGGCAGCCCTTCGGCGTTTATCCCTATCCTGATTAACCCGTCCGCCTTGACCATGGTTGAGATCAGGCCGGACTTGCCCGGGATCGGGTGGGCGATGTTTCTTTTCTGGGCGTCGGTCTCCAGCCTGACCCTGACATAGTCCTCCCGCCCGTGCACCGAGGCCAGGTTACGGGAGAGGGTGGCCGTGACGGTCCGTCCGAGACGCGGCTGCCTTATTTTTTCCCCGGAGAGTTTTGCCAGCAGCGGTTTGACGAACAGATCAAAGGTGATCATGGCGCTGACGGCATGACCGGGCAGCCCCCACAGGCTCTGGTTGCCCACGCGGGCCAGGATGGTCGGCTTGCCCGGGCTGACCGAAACA
>CAZVRN010000400.1:0-2743 GCA_964629485.1 uncultured Thermodesulfobacteriota bacterium
CCCGGCTTAAGTATCTCTCCCCGCTGCCTGAAGATCAAGAAGAGCAAATTATTGGTAAGATAAAAAATGTGGCCCGTTCGGTCTTGGTCGGAAGTTTTCTAACCGCCTGCTGCCAGGGCATAGCCGGGGGAATAGGGCTGGCTATAGTGGGCATACCGGGGCTCTTCTGGGGAACCGTGATGGCGGTGGCCTCGCTCATTCCGATTGTCGGCACGGCATTGGTATGGCTACCGGCCGCCATCTATTTGGTTTTAATGGGAAAATGGGGCTCGGCTATTTTTCTGGCTGTTTACTCGATTGTTCTGGTCGGGAGCATCGACAATTTTTTACGACCCTATTTTATGAAAGGCCAGGCCGAAATGTCCGCTTTTATTATCTTCCTGGCCGTTGTGGGCGGAATCCAAATATTCGGCCTGATGGGCATCCTCTACGGCCCCTTAATCATCAGCTTTGCCACGGTCATGCTTTACATTTACAGCATAGAATTCAAAAGCTTTCTCGACCGTACCTCCATAATCAATCCCGAAAAGGATGAATGAGACCTCTTAAGAACGAGCAATTTTGTTGAAATCGCGAAAGGCGAAAATGAGTTCAGCTAAAGTACGAAGTTCTTAAGAGGTCTCGAATAGGGTTCAGCCGTCCGCCTCCTGAAGGCGTTGATCAGGGGTGGAAGATCGTCTTGCCCTCCTTGACCATCCTGGCCTCCCGGGATTTGGGATACCGTTTGAGCAGTTTTTGAAGGTAGGTCATGGCCGTGTTTCCCTGTTTCAGCATGGAATAGGAGTAAGCTATTTTGAGCAGGGCCGCCGGCGCCTTTGACGACTTCGGAAAATCCTCCAGGACCCTTTGAAATTCAATAATGGCCTGGGTGTAATGCTTCTGCGCGTAGTAACACTCGCCCAGCCAGTAGAAGGCATTCGGGGTCAGGGGGTGCTTATGATCGGGATAGTCACTAACCAGGGATTGGAAGATACCAGCGGCCCCGGAGTAATCTTTTTTGTAGTACAGGGAAAGAGCTTCCGGGTAGGCTTCTTCCATTGTTTTTTTAGGGGCCGGGGCCGGCGCAGGAGATGGCTGAGCCTTAACTTCCTTGAGCTTTTCGAGTTTTTGTTGTTGTAAGATAAGTTCCTTCTGGATCTGTTCGAGCTCCTTAGCGGTCATCTGCTTGAGCTGGTCGATCTTATTTTCCAGGGCCAGGTATTCCGGGTTTTGCTTCGGTGGGCGGCTGATACAGCCATTGAAAAAAATAAAGAGGCCAATAAAAAGAACGCACAGCTTCCATAA
Source organism: uncultured Thermodesulfobacteriota bacterium (assembly GCA_964629485.1). Lineage (GTDB taxonomy): Bacteria > Desulfobacterota > Desulfarculia > Adiutricales > JAFDHD01 > JAFDHD01. The sequence goes on from CAZVRN010000400.1 coordinate 1,285, forward strand.
ACGGTTTTGATGCATGTTCTCTCCTCGGGGGATTTTTTAGTTTTGAAGAGCGGCTGAACTGCGCCTGGTTTATTTTTTCCTTTTTTTCGCTTTGTTTTTTTTGTTCGTTTTTTCTTTACTTTTTCCGACCGGAATGTCAGGCGGCCAGATCAGGAGAACAGGACTGGCCACGTAGATCGAGCTGTAGGTTCCGATAAGGACCCCGATGATAATGGCCAGGGCAAAGTCAGCGATGACCGGGCCGCCGAGAAAATAAAGGCAGATCACAACGATTAAGGTTGTGCCTGAAGTAAGGATAGTGCGTGACAGGCAGTCATTAATGCTGATGTTTATGATTTCATTCAGGTCCTGGCGGCGATATTTCCTCAGGTTTTCCCGGATGCGGTCAAAAATGATAATGGTGTCGTTCAGTGAATAACCGACAATGGTCAGGATGGCCGCGACAATGGTCAGGTCAACCTCCAGGTTCAGAATGGAGAAGATGCCGATGGTGATGGTCACATCATGGATAAGGGCGATAATAGCCCCCAAGGCGTATTTAAGCTTAAAAATGAAACATACGACCAGGGTGACAATCAAGGCGATGAGGATTAAAAAACTCACTCCCAGCCCGAGCGAGGTGCCCAGGTAGACAACTGCTGCCAGCGCGGCGGCGACAGCGATACTCATTACCCACTTCAGTTCAAACCGCCCGGAGATGTAAATGACGATGAACAGGATGGCGTAAAAAACAGCGAAAAGCGCCTTGTTTCTTAAATCCTTGCCCACCTTGGGACCGACCATGTCCACGCGCCGGACCTCGATTGATCCCTTTGAAAATTTCTTTTCCAGGCTTTTCTGAATCCTTTGAGACAGTCCGCTGAGCTTAATGTTTTGCCTCTCCGTTCGAATCAGGAATTCATTATTATTGGCGGCTCCGAAACGTTGAATAACGGAGTCCTGCATGCCCACGTCGGCCAGGCCCGCCCGAATTTCCGCAGGGGAGGCTGGCACATTGATCTTGACTTGGACCAGCAGACCCCCGGTGAAGTCCACCCCCCAGTTGGGACCTCGATGCACAATCAGAGAGATGACGGCCATCAGGATTAGAGCCAGAGAGAATACATAGGCCTGACGGCTTCTGCCCACGAAATTAATATTTGTTCCAGGTTTGATGAATTCCATTTCAGCTCCGCTTAACGTAATAATTTATTATCCGATGCTGACCGTCTTCATTTTGAATTTAACCAGCAGATAATCAAAAACAAGACGGGAAACAAAGATGGCGGTAAAGAGGCTGGCCGCGATTCCGATAGACAGCGTGACTGCAAAACCCCTGATAGGACCCGTTCCAAACTGATAAAGAACCAGGGCGGCGATTAATGTTGTTATATTCGCGTCAAAGATGGTCCACATCGCCTTTTTAAAGCCGCCGTCCACGGCGGCCCGAGGTGTCTTGCCCAGCCTTTTTTCTTCCCTG
>CAZVRN010000401.1:0-2688 GCA_964629485.1 uncultured Thermodesulfobacteriota bacterium
GCTTTCCCCGGCGAGGCACACTGGCTGAAATAATAAGCAAGGCCAACAACAAGGTCATGGACCTGGGAGAACTGTTAGCCGGAGAATATGTCCATCTCCTGCGTTACGCGGACGAGATAAAAACATTGGCCAGGGACTATGCTCTTTACAAACAGGAAAGGGGTTTGCTCGACCTGGATGATCTCTTGCTGCGGTTCGCTGAATTATTAAGGAAAGACCCGGAGGCCCGGGAAAAGATCGCCTCCCGCTACCAGTACATCATGGTCGATGAGTTCCAGGACACCAACCTGATTCAGGCCGAGATTGTTCATCTGCTCGGCATGGACCACCAAAACGTGATGGTGGTCGGCGACGAAGCCCAGTCCATATACTCCTTTCGCGGGGCCAGCTTCAGAAACATCATGGAATTTCCAAAGCGTTTTTTAAACGTAAAAATCATTCGCCTGGAAGAAAACTACCGCAGCACTCAGCCTATTCTTGATTTGACCAACCACATCATCTCCCGGGCCGCTGAAAAATATGAAAAAAAACTGTTTACCAGGCGGAAGGGCGGTGAGCTTCCCCGCATCATTCTTCTTTCAACCGAGAAGGAGCAGTCTTTTTTTATCTGCCAGAAGGTTCGGGAGCTCGTGGACTCGGGCGTAAGGCCTGATGAGATCGCGGTCTTGTTTCGCGCCTCACGCCACTCCTTCGGTTTGGAAGTCGAACTCATGCGCCATGAGATTGACTTCGTTAAATACGGGGGCCGCCGTTTTCTTGAAAAAGCCCATATCAAGGATCTTTTGGCTTTTCTCAGGACGGTCAACACTCCAAGTGACCGCGTCAGCCTGACCCGCGTCCTTCTCCAACTCGAAGGCATAGGTGCGGTAAGCTCGGCTAAAATAGCGGACTGGGTTGGCGGAAAGCGCGAACAGCTACTGAAGCTGTCGGAATATCCAGGCACGGCCCGCGTCCGGAAATCCCTGGCTCTCTTGTCTTCCCTGTTTAATCAAATCGGAGTAAAGGGGGTCTCCCTTCAAGAGCGGGTTTCACGGACCTGGGAATTTTATCAGCCTATCATGGAAAATAAATTTCCGGATGATTTTCCGGAAAGGATTTATGATATTGAGGAATTTCTTCGTCTTTCCGATGGCTATCGCAGCCTGACTCGCCTGCTGGCCGATATGGCCCTGGAACCGCCTGACGCCATCTTGTCCAGGCCCGGCGCAGACCGCGCCGGAGAGCGCCTGGTGCTTTCCACGGTGCATTCCGCCAAGGGGTTGGAGTGGCATACCGTCTTTATCATCTGGGCCACGGAAAGCCGTTTTCCCCCGCCTTACGGGTCCCGTACCCCCGAGGAACTGGAGGAGGAAAGGCGGCTGATGTATGTCGGCGCCACCAGGGCCAGGGAGAACCTGTATTTTCTGTGCCCCCTGGAAGCGGAAACCGGGGGCGCGGGTCTTTTCAGATCGGGCTTGAGTCCGTTTATAAACGATATTCCGCCGGAGCTTGCGGTCATCGGGCCGAAAGAGAGAGAAACCATACCCGTGAAGACAAACTCGCCGGGGCCGCCTGTTCCGCCTCCGCCGGGGGGGTTTGCCCTTAATGATCGCGTCGAACACCGCGTCTTCGGGCTGGGCCGCGTGGTCCGCCTTATCTCTGCTGAAAAAATCCAGGTGGACTTTGATCATTTCGGCATTAAAACCCTTTTGGTTGATTATGCCGGGCTCAAGCATATAAGGTCCTGAAGGCTTGAATGGTTCTTGCCCTCAGGGTAAAATTGCCAACCATCTGCTTAGACGGTTGATGAAATGAACAGGGATTACAGGGAAACACTGAATTTTCTTTACTCGCTTCAGAAATTTGGAATCAAGTTCGGTCTTTCATCCACGAAAAACCTTCTTGACCGGCTGAACCGGCCTGACCTGGAACTGGCTTATCTCCATCTGGCCGGTACAAACGGAAAGGGCTCGATCGGGGCGACCGTAACTTCCATTTTGACGGCGGCCGGGTACAGGGTCGGTTTTTATTCCTCGCCTCACCTGGTAACTTTTCGGGAACGCTATCTTATCGGCCGCGAGATGATCACCCGGGAAGACGTTGTCAAGATGGCTCAAAGAGTCAGGGAGGTTATGACGCCGGAAGAGCCCCCGACTTTTTTTGAGTTCATCACGGCCATGGCCTTCTGTTACTTCGCCCGGGAAAAAGTCGACCTGGCCGTGTTGGAAACGGGTATGGGCGGAAGGCTGGATGCCACGAACGTGGTTCAGCCGCTGGCCGGGGTGATTACCAATATCGCTGTTGAGCATACTGATTTCCTGGGTCGCACCTTGGGTGAAATCGCTTTCGAAAAGGCCGGGATCATAAAACCAGGCTTGTCCGTGGTTACGGGAGAAAAGAGAAAGCATATCCGGGAATTTTTTAACCGGATCGCCCAGGAGCGGGGCGCCAGGCTTCTCAGCCTGGGGCGGGATTTCAGGGTTCGGACCCGCCGGGAAGGGGTGTTTGACTACTACGGCCTTAAGCTCAGGCTGCGGAAGCTTGAACTTAAGCTGCTCGGCGCCCACCAGGTTCGAAACGCGGCCCTGGCCCTGGCAGCCCTGGAACTGCTTGCCGAGAAGGGTTTCAACTTCACCGAAGAGGATATACGAAAGGGCCTGCTTTCGGTCTTTTGGCCGGGCCGGATGGAAATTTTTCCGGGTCCGCCGG
>CAZVRN010000402.1:0-2685 GCA_964629485.1 uncultured Thermodesulfobacteriota bacterium
ATGGTGGTTTTCTCCGAAAGGGCCGTAGCAGGTGGCGTCACCTTTACCAAAAAAATGGAAAGCCCTGAGGTCCGTGGTGGCCGTGCTGACCCCTTCAATCGGGTCCCGGCCGGTCAGGGACTTGTGGCATTCTTTGAGTGTTTTAATCCCGGGAAGATCGGTCTTGATAATATGTCCTTCTGACCTGAATCCGTAAAATTCCACGACAGGGCGGTTTTCCGCGAGCCAAGGATCGTCTTCAGCGGCTTTTTCCACTGTTTGAGCTATTCTGTCACGCACTTGGTCAAAAGTCACACCCGGAAAGTAGGAAAGCCGGCAGTGTAATTTCGCCTCCGCAGGCACGGTGGACGGCCAGTCCCCACTCTTGATGATTCCGATGTTTAAATTCAGGGGGTGCTGGATTTGATTGTAGGCGGGGTGAATCTCCTGATTCATTTCAGCTTCCAGCTCTCTGAGGGCAGAGATAATCACGTAAGATTTTTCAATGGCGTTGACGCCCGCGGTGGCTTCTGACACATGTCGCGGCACACCGAATAGACGCACTTTAAACCAGAGCACCCCGACTTGGCCGCTCATTACGGAAAGCGCCGTCGGCTCAGGAATAAGAACCCCATCAGCATCATAGCCGGCGTTCATACAGGCCAGGGCGCCGTTGCCGCTGCATTCTTCCTCGATAACCGCCTCGATGGTTACAGGCCCATTGAGTCCAAACCCGGCTTTTTCTATAGCGTGCACCGCGTATGTCATGGCGGCCACCCCTGATTTCATGTCTCCCGCGCCCCTGCCGTGGAGCCAGCCGTCCTTGACAAATGGTTCAAACGGGTCGTGATCCCATAGCTTAAGCGGTTCAGGGCTCACCACATCAAGATGCCCGTTAAACAGGGCGCTTCGACCGCCCTGGCCATCGGCCTCACGTATTGCTACAATGTTATAACGATCTTCATAATCCCAGGGCGTGGGGGCAAACCCGGGGTGCTTGGCCAGTTTATTCGGTATGATAGGCACCTGAACCGGATCAAATGATAGCCGGGTCAGTTCCGTCTCCATGGTTTTCAAAACTGACTTCTCCTGGCCGAGCGTACTTGGTTGAGCCACGAGTCTGGAGGTAAAATCGAGTATTTCATCAGTCAGACCGTCAACCTCTTTTATAATTTGCATTTCTTTGTCATGCATTTTTTCTTTCCTCCGGAAAGGATTTGATTTGGTCCAAAAACTCCTGTTTCATTTTATTACAGGGCGATACAAACCGTTCTCGCAGGTCATTAGACCTGATTATAGGCACTGATGTTAACTTAGGTCTACTAAAACATAGAACATCCTCGGGGACAATAAAAATTAAACTAACTGCTTCCTTGATTTGTATTCGTTTTTGGACCTTCCCCGGCCTTTCAGGTTAAAGTTTGTTTTTTGATTATGTCTTTGGTAAGCTGGTTTACTTTAATTGCAACTTTAAAGTATTATAGATTTATAAAGAAGAATAAGGTCTTTTAAATCATGACGGAAGTTGAAAGCGCATCTCATCATACCCCTTATAATGGATGGAAAATTTTACTGGCGATCATTTTTCTTTTACTTTTGGGTGCCGTAGGTTTTGGTTACTGGCATTTATATATGCGCGGGATCGTATCCACCGATGATGCCCGTCTGGACGGTGACCTCATTGATTTGGCGCCCCAGATAAACGGGAAGCTTGTCGAGGTTTCAGTAAGGGAAGGTGATCGTGTTCACAAGGGTCAGGTATTATTCAGACTCGAAAAAAACTCTGAGGCGGCTGTCTTGGCCAAGGCGGAGGCAGCGGTTTGTTCTGCGCAGGCGGCTTTAGCCGTCGCTGAGGCCCAATATAAGAAATCTCTTAAGGGGCCGCGTTTGGATGAGATTCGAATCGCTGAAGTCATGAAACATCAGGCTGATGCGGCCGCCAAGCTTGCTGAAGCGGAATGGTCGCGGGTCAAGGCGCTGCATAATGATCGTGTTGTGACTGAATCTTCCCGGGACAAGGTCAGGACGGCCTATGAGGCTGCGCGATATGCCCAGGACAAAGCCAGGCTTAACTTAAAGCTTTTACGGCAAGGAGCGCGGGCAGAGGACATTGCGGCGGCCAAAGCGAACGTTGAGCTTAGAAAGGCCCAGCTTGATTCCGCCAAAGCGGCTCTTCAGCTTGCCAGAATCAACCTTGACCGTACCGTTGTTTGCGCTCCCTTTGATGGCATTGTGGTGCGGCAATGGCGAAACCCCGGGGCGATTGTTACGGTGAGCAGGCCGATCCTGACAATTTTTGATCCAACTAGTCTACATGTCTCTGCAAACATTGAAGAAAAATATCTGTCCCGTATCGCCGTGGGAGACAGGGTTGATATCTCGGTTGATGCGTACCCGCATTTGAATTTGACCGGGCGAGTGCAGAAAATCATGCGGGCAACCAATTCTAAATTCAGCCTTATTCCATCTGAAGGGGCCAGTGGAACCTATATTAAGGTTGCTCAGAGAGTTCCAATTCGCATTGATATTGACTCATATCCTGATCTGCCCTTAGGCCCTGGTCTTTCCGTGGGAATTCGCATTCACGTCTCTCAAAAAAATATGATTTCAGGCGCTGTAGCTGCACATAATGAATAAATCATCTCCTTCCAGCACCTACCGTTGGCTCGTCCTCGGTATCATCATGATGGGCACGTTTATGGCTAT
>CAZVRN010000403.1:0-2683 GCA_964629485.1 uncultured Thermodesulfobacteriota bacterium
AATAAATATTGACGGACAGGCCCGGGCGCGCCATGGCTCAAGATTTAAACGAGGCCTCTCAAGAGATTTCATCCTGTTCGCACAAAAGCGGATTAAAGAAGCGGCAGATGGATATACGAATCGATTATCTGGCTGATGACATGAATATTATATCTGCTCTGGCCAGGCAGCACTATAACGCCTTCAAGGACCACAACCCTGTTGACTCCGTGCAAAGGCGAATTGTTTTCCTGAGGAAACAGGCAGGTTCCAGACAGATCCCCATGACACTTGTGGCTTATTCCGGGGACAATCCAATCGGCTCGGCCAGCCTGACGGCCCACGACATGGACACCAGGCCGGACCTTTCACCCTGGCTCGCCACTGTCTGCGTGGCGCCTGAATACCGGAACCAGGGAATCGCTTCCGCTCTGGTGAAGCGCGCGGTGCAAGAAGCCGGCAAACTGGGTATAAAAACGCTTTACCTTTTTACCTGGGACAGGGAAAGCCTGTATGCCCGCCTTGGCTGGAGCGTTTTTGAACGCGGCGAATACCGAGGGGAACAGGTAGTAATTATGTCCATCCGGGCGGAGTCATGAGCGCCGCAGGAGACATACTGCTTCGCGGGCTGAAGCTTTTCCTTTTTTGTCTCCTGGCTGCGGGCGCGACCGGCTGCGCAGACAGGCCGCAATCCGGTCCTGTTTTCTCGGTGATGAGCTATAATATCGGAAACAGGAGCGAGCCGCTGCCCACGGTCAAGCAGATCGCCGCGGTGGTCCGAAAACATACCGCGCCGGATGTTTTGCTTGTCCAGGAAACGCCATGGCCGGTAAAAATGAAGAAACTGGCTCAAGAACTGCATTATCCTTATTTCGTTTCCGGCCGGAAAATGGCTGCTCGGAGTAACTTGGCCATCTTTTCCAGACTGCCCCTGTCCAATCCAAGCACCCTCCCTCTAAATCACAGCCACAATAAAAAACCGGCCGCCCTCAGCGCAGAGGTTCTCATAGACAACCAGACCGTGCTTTTTTGCACGGTGCACCTGGCCACCCTGAGGTTCAAGTTCGAGCGGATCGTTCGTGAAAAAGGAGGGGGCAAGATTTCAAGCGCCCTCCGTCTTGTGGGCCGGGAATATTTCCGGGACACGGAGCACAGCCGCAGTGTGGAGCGCCTGGTGAAATGGCTCGAATCCAAACCTTACAGCGCTGTTATTGCGGGTGGAGATTTCAATACGTTTTTATTTTCCAGGCCCATGCGCATCATGAACCGCCATTTTGATGATATCCTCTGGCCCTCAATGGATTATTTCGCGGGCACGTACTGCAAGGTTTCATTCCCTGTCAAGCCGCGAATTGATTATATTTATCATTCACAGGGAGTGAAGCGCATAAAGGCCGAAATCATCCGCGAAACTCCAGGCGATCATTATCCCATCAGAGCGGTATTCAGTCTCAGCGGTGAAAAAAATCAGGCAAAGGAGCATCCCGGGGCCATAAAACAAAACCGGGTTGAAGAAGAGGATTATTTTATCCGCCTTTAGCCTTTCAGTTTATCCTTCAAAAGTGTGTTGACCATTTTGGGGTCAGCCCGGCCTTTGGTTTTTTTCATGACCTGACCCACAAAAAAGCCGAGGAGCTTTTCCTTGCCGGCCCGGTACTGGGCCACCTCCCCGTCATGCTCACTCAGGACTTCTTCAATGACCGCTTCAAGCCGGGAGGAATCCGCGACTAGTTCAAGGCCTTTCTCCCGAATGATTTCTTCAGGATGCCTGCCGGTCCGATACATTTCCGAGAAAACGGCTTTTGCGATTTTGCCGCTTATTTTCCCATCCTGAACCAGTATCAGCAGTTCGCCCAACTGCTCCGGGCTGACCGGGCAGTCCTCGATCTTTCCGCCATCCGCATTCAGCTCATGCAACAGTTCCGACATGATCCAGTTACTCACGGCTTTGGGCTGGTTGAAGGTCTCGAGGCTCGCCTCGAAATAGTCGGCCAGGCCCTTGGAGGAGGTCAGAATATCGGCGGCGGTTTCGGGCAGATCATACTCCCTGATAAAGCGTTCCCTCTTGGCCGCAGGCAGTTCGGGCAGGGTGCTTCTGATCTCCTCGATCCAGGCATCATCAATAATAATCGGCGTCAGGTCCGGATCGGGGAAGTAACGGTAATCATGGCTTTCTTCTTTCCCCCGCATGGGTTCGGTGACACTTTTGGCGTCATTCCAAAGCCTTGTCTCCTGGATCACCTCTTCTCCGTCCTCGATGACGGCCTGCTGGCGTCTTATCTCGTATTCCAGGGCCCGGGAGACATGGCGAAAGGAGTTCATGTTTTTCAGTTCGGTTCGGGTTCCGTATTCTTCCTGGCCGACCGGGCGGATAGAGACGTTGGCGTCGCATCGGAAGCTGCCTTCCTCCATGTTGCCATCGCAAATTTCAAGGTAAACCAGGATGTCGCGCAGGGCTTTCAGGTAGGCTGCCGCCTCCTCGGGTGATCGTATATCAGGCTCGCTGACGATTTCAATCAACGGCACGCCGGTGCGGTTGAAATCAACGTAAGAGACCTGTTTGAGTTCATCATGGATGAGTTTGCCTGCGTCTTCTTCCATGTGAACCCGTGTCAGACCGATTCGTTTGGTTTGCCCGTTGACACTGATCTCTATCCAGCCATGTTCTCCCAAAGGGAATTCATACTGAGAAATCTGGTAACCC
>CAZVRN010000404.1:0-2673 GCA_964629485.1 uncultured Thermodesulfobacteriota bacterium
CTGCCGGAATCTTGGCCGCCAACCTGGATAATCCGGCGTTGGGATCAAACGGGTATGTCCCGGCGGTAAAGGGATATTCCCCGGGGAAACCGACTTTCTCCAGGAAGTCAAAATCTTCTTTCAAATCCAGCGGGCTGTACATCCGGCTGGGCGACTCCTTGAGCACGGGGAATCGTTTCAGGGCCTTCTGGACCGTGTTTTCCTGCCAAGCCTTCTCTTTTTGGCGAATATCATCCTTAGAACTGCTCATCGCTCTCCTCCCGTTCATCATTAGGACCTAAACCATTGGCCGTCACAAGTTCCAGGTGACCGGCGGCCTGATAAAGCCTTCCGGGGAAATGGGTAATCGCCACCTGCAACACATTGTTCTTGCTTGAAAAATAAATACGCTTGATAACTAAAAGGGGATGACCCGGCTCCAGGCTCATGACCCGTGCCTGCTCATCCGTGGCCCCGGCGGCCCAGATAACCTGATCGGCCCATTTGACCTTCTCCATGGCAGCCTGCTCCACCACGTACAGAAAAATCGGGGGGTCCAGTTCTCCCAGTTTGATGCTTGCCCCGATTTCCCGAGGCACATAAGCCTGGAACAAGGCGCTGCGGGCCTGGCGGTCGTCAAAATCGGTCTTGACCATCTGGTCCTCGGTTAATTTGAAAGATCGAAGTCCTTCAAAATAATAGACCGTTTCCCCGGGCGTCACCCTCATTTCATCGGCCAATGCCTCGTCAGCCAAAATCAGTTCTTTTTTGTTCATTAACAGGCAGGTACGCTGGCCCAGCTTGAAAAGGTCGTCTATGTAACCATAGAGCTTGAGAGGGTTCCGGGTCGAGTTCCGGTTGGCCGCAAAGGTGCCTCGACCCTGCTCCCGGATGATATAGCCTTCAATCTCCAGGTTGGCCAGGGCCTGGCGAACCGTGGTCCGGCTGACCTCGAACTGGCTGCAAAGCTCCCGTTCCGCGGGGAGCGAGTTCGGTATCTCGCCGCTGACGATCATTTTTTTTAGGATGGTTTCCAACTGGTAGTAAAGTGGAATAGGGCTTTTTTTTAGTTTCATTTATCCCCGCCTGGACTTTAGATATATCGTAATGTATTGAAAAAACAAGAAATAAAAATTATTGACATGATACAATAATGATATTATGATGTCATTACCAATTTGTCAAGATACTTTTTCCAATATTTTTCAAAACAAACGCGGTTATGTGGCTCAAACACTGGAACTCCAAACCGAACAATATTCTTTTGATTTTACGCCTGACCTGAATCTGAGAACCGAATACGGCCGATAACATCTTTGGACAGTCTTGCGTTTTCCGAGGAGGTCGTCGTGAATGATCAAGTACTGATCACTGATATTCAGAGGTTCGCCGTAAATGACGGTCCTGGTTTCCGAACGCTTGTTTTCGTCAAGGGTTGTCCATTAAACTGCACCTGGTGTCATAATCCGGAGACAAGGGCTTATTATCCCGAGCTGTACTGGAAGAGGCGCAAGTGCGTTCAGTGCGGCGCCTGCCTGGAGGCATGCCCCCGGGAAGCAATCAACCCCCCTATCCCGCCTGAAGAAAGCCAGGCCGAAGGTTCCACTTACTATAAAATTATCCGGGACAAATGCGACCTCTGTATGCAATGCGTTGAGGCCTGCAAGTTCGGGGGACTGGAAATCGTGGGCAAGACCATGACCATTGATGAAATACTGGATGAGGTCGAGGCTGACGCGCCCTTTTACTCCAATTCCGGCGGCGGTATGACCTTGAGCGGCGGCGAGCCCACGGCGCATCCCGATTTTTCCTATCGTTTGCTCAAGGAGGCCAGGGGGAGGGGCCTGAACACGTGCCTGGACACAAACGGCTGCTGCCAATGGGAAGTACTTGAGCGGTTGCTTGAGTACACGGACATAGTGCTTTACGACCTCAAGCACCTGGATTCCGAGATTCACCGCCAGTGGACGGGAACAGGCAACGAACTCATCTTAGACAATCTCAAAAAGCTGCTGGCCACGGGCGTGGAAACCTGGATTCGCATACCGGTGGTGCCCGGGTTCAATGATTCCATGGATTTTCACAAGGCTGCGGCTGAATTTCTGGCCGGTTTGCCGCACAAGATTCATAGGCTCGATCTTCTGCCTTTTCATAATTGGTGCCAGGACAAGTACGGCTGGTTGGGCATTGATTGGAGTTTGAGGGAAACCCAGGCCTTGGAGCCTTATTTCCTTGAGATTCCGGCTGAACTGTACCAGGAAAAAGGGCTGCCCGTTACCATCGGCGGATCTGGTTTTGAGCGCCCGGGAGGCTGATCGCGAAATTTCGGGGAAGCGGCTTGGTCCGCTTAAAGGCGTAACTCCGATTTTAAAAAGTGCTTTTTTTGCCATTGGCGCCGGGTTTTTCAGTTTTTGAATAATGTATTGACAAGCCAATGGTGAAAGGTTAGTTTTTTAATAATACCCAAGGATTGCTAAGTAGTGCCTGGATGCTTTGGAGGCAGCCGGGGAAAATGCGTCTTCCCGGGATTGTTTGATTCTTATTTCGGGGGTGCGAGAAGTCCATCTTCACCGGACGGGTATTGCCTGTATTGTTTACGGGTTTTGTATATATGCTTTGAGGAATTCAAAATTGGGGAGGATCGATAACCATGGGCAGAAGAGATCAATGGAAAAAGGTTGCTGAAAGCATCGC
>CAZVRN010000405.1:0-2668 GCA_964629485.1 uncultured Thermodesulfobacteriota bacterium
CTTCCAGGGCGGCCGCTTGCGGGTCCGGGTTGGATTGACCTATGGGCCTGAGAAGCGTTTTTTTCGCCTCCCGGGCGGCCAATTCGAAACTTCCCCCCAAGGCGACGCCCACAATGAGAGGCGGACAGGGATTAGGGCCCGCCTTTTCCACGGTCTGGATGATTCTTTCCTTCACCCCGCTCCAGCCGGCGGAAGGGGGGAGCATATAGAGGCGACTCATATTTTCACTGCCTCCGCCTTTGGGCATGGCCACCAGCTTGAGCTGATCACCGGGGACAACATCAATATGAATAATGGGCGGCGTGTTATCGCCCGTATTCTCTCGGGTCAGGGGATGGCAGACCGACTTGCGCAGGTACCCTTCCTGGTAGGCCTGGCGCACCCCTTCCTCCAGGGCTTCAACCAGATTACCGCCCGTGATATGAACATCCTGGCCCAATTCAACGAAGACCACGGCCAGGCCGGTATCCTGGCACATTGGAATGTAATGTTCTTTTGCCAGGGCCGCGTTTTCAAGAAGGCGGCTGAAAATGTCCTTTCCCAGCGGAGATTCTTCCGCAGCCTTTCCTTTTTCAAATGCCCTAATTACATCAGAACCGAGCACAAAGTTGGCCTGGAGGAAAAGATCCTTGATCGTTCGGCGAATAAGGTCAGTTTCTATCTCCCGCACGCTGATAATGAACTCCTGAGTAAGATGAAAAAATTAGCACCGGCTCACCATAAAATTGCGCTTGATTATAGGCTTAACAAAAAGGCGATGCAAATATTTTTTTTGACCGATGTCTTGCCGATTTATTTATTTGTAAAAAATTCCTTTACCTTGTCCTTCAAAATTTTGCCCATCTGGTTCTTGGGCAGCTCATCCACGAATAAAATTTCCTTGGGGCATTTCCAGTCAAGCAGGTTCTTTTTCAGGTGGGCCTTAACCTGATCCGCGGTCAGGTTTGAACCGGGATTCAGAGTAAGAGCCGCAACTACCTTTTCACCCCAGGCAGGGTCGGGAATCCCCACCACACAAGACTCGCGCACACCTTCCAGGACGTTTATGACCTGCTCGATTTCTTTTGGTGAAATATTCTCCCCGCCGGAAATAATGATATGCTTGATACGGTCACTCAGAAAGTAATACCCGGTTTCATCCTTCCGGCCCAGATCGCCTGTCCTGAACCAGCCGCGGACAAAAGCCTTTTCGGTTTCCTCGGGGTTGCGCCAATAACCGGGAGTAATTCCCGGTCCCTTCAGCCAGAGCTCCCCGGTCTCCCCGGGAGGCACGTCTTGCCGGGATTCAGGGTTGACGACCCTTACTTCCAGGTCCGGCAGAGGCAGGCCGATGGACCCGGGGACCCTTTTTCCCCGAAGCGGGTTGGAAAAATTCATGCCGGTCTCTGACATTCCCTCCCGCTCCACCGGTTCCTGACCGAAAACCTCCTTGATGCGCATAAAGTCCTTGGCCAGCAAGGGTGCGGATCCCGAAGTCAGGAGCCGCAGGTGGGAAAAATCGAAATCCGCTTCCGAAGCGCTTTCTGTCAGCCGGGCATACATGGTTGGCACGGCCATAAAAACCGTGCAGGCCGTTTCTCCCTCTTTTTGAGACAGGATGTTGAGCACGGTCTTGGCCTCAAAGGCATCCAGCATGACCATGGCCGCGCCGGTGAGCAGGCACGTGTGCAAGGCAAAACATAATCCATGCGCGTGAAAAAGAGGAAGGGCGTGACAAAGGGTGTCGGCTTGGCTCATCTCCCAGATTCTGATAATGTTCTGGGCGTCATGGCTCAGGTTGCCTTGGGTCAAAACCGCGCCCTTAGGCCGGCCGGTGGTGCCCGAGGTAAAAATGATTACACCCGGGTCGGTAAGGCTTATATCCGGGGGAGACTCAAGCACCGGTTCATGCTCCGGCTGATCGAGCTTTTCGTAAGGCTTTTCAGGGTTTATGGTCATTAAAGGCAGGTCAGGATCAATATCCCTGATTATTTCGGCCTGGCCGGGGCCGACTACGGCCAGCTTGGGTCTGGTTTGGTGAAGAAAATATTCCACCTCCCGCTTTTTAAAGGCCGGGTTCAGGGGGACGGTAATGGCTCCGTTTTTCATGATGGCAAGATGGGCCAAGACCCAGGCCAGGCATTTTGGCAGAAAAAGCACCACGCAATCCCCCTTCATAAGCCCCATGTCCAAGAACCGCCTGGCCGTGATCTCCGAACCCTGATCAAGTTCGAAAAAGGAAAGACGTGTTTCAACCTTTCCTTTTTTGACGCAGGTCAGGGCCCGCTTTTGACCCATGCGCTGGAAAGTCTGTCTCATGAGAGAGATCAAAGGCTGTTTTATGATTTTTTTCTCGGGCCAAACTGAAACAAGCTCTTCCGGCATCGCTGTTATCTCGCTTCCCCCGTTATTTTCCTCTGGTTTTTCCCAGGGTTTAAACCGTATCAAAGAAGGTCTGGTTTAACAAGAGGATTTCAATACCTCGGCTCAAACAGGTGCTTTCGGGGGCCGGCCTCGCCATAAAAGACCTCTGCATGGCGAATTATCAATAAACAATTGTAACAGGCTGTAATATTTGATATAATGGTAAAAATTCATTGAATGGGGTATAATGATGACAGACCGCATTTCCACCCTACCCTCCATTGCCCTTGTTTAAGATGCTTCTGCTCCAAAGGTGGTACGATTT
>CAZVRN010000406.1:0-2664 GCA_964629485.1 uncultured Thermodesulfobacteriota bacterium
ATGGGTTCATCTATTAAATGAACAGATCTGGTTCCCGCTGACTCAGCCGCCTCGATTACGGCCCGTTTTTCGACCTGCGTAATCCCGGTAGGAACGCCAATGACTATTCGGGGACGGATAAACCTCGAGCCCTGGACCTTGGTTAGAAAATATTTGATCATTTCTTGGGTAATTTTAAAGTCAGCGATCACCCCGTCCTTCATGGGCCTGACTGCCTCAATTTTTTTTGGAGTTCGCCCCAGAAATTCCTTTGCTTCCTGGCCTACAGCCAGTAGTTTGCCGGTTTCTCGCGAGAGTGCTACTACGGATGGTTCATTAAGAACAATACCATTTCCCTTTTGGTAAATCAGTGTATTGGCAGTGCCTAGGTCCATGGCTAGATCCTTGGAAAGCAACCCAAGTATTTTAGTGAAGATCATCAGTTCTCAACCTCCGTCAGGGGAAGGCGGGGGATTAGACTCCTTAACTGAAGTCAAGCCTTGATAGATTATATCTTCGGCTCGTTTGGTTGGCAATGGGTATGAGCTCGCAACGG
Organism: uncultured Thermodesulfobacteriota bacterium; assembly: GCA_964629485.1. Taxonomy (GTDB): domain Bacteria; phylum Desulfobacterota; class Desulfarculia; order Adiutricales; family JAFDHD01; genus JAFDHD01. The sequence goes on from CAZVRN010000406.1 coordinate 536, forward strand.
CTTTTATTTGAAGCCGCAAATGAACCCCGGCCGACTGGATGACCACCCCCTCAAGGATTCCCACCAGCTTAGTTTTTATTGTGTTTACTTCCTTTTCTGATCGATTTTGGATTCCCACCCCGAAGATTCCGTAAGCAATGTGCCCCAGTTCTATATCTTCTTCGGTTTCTTCCAGTAGATGCTGGGCCGTTTTTTTAAGGGCGATTTTGGCCGTTTCCTGTCCGAATTTCAACACGATTTCTTCAATATTGCTGAGCTTAATCGTAATCAGTGAGAATGATTTTGAACTCATTTTAAGCATTTGGGCGATGCGCTGACAAAATTCAAACCTATGGGGAAGACCTGTTTGGGAGTCCAACTGGCTGATATCTGAAACGCGTCTCAGTAAAATCTCCATCTCCAAAGAGGCGGCCAGCCTGTCTGCCGCTATTTCCAAGGCCTGAGCCTTTATATCATCGATGTTCAGAGATGTTCGCCCACTTAAGCACAAAGCGCCCTGGAGGCGTCGGCCCCAGATGAGTGGCAGGCCGGCAAAGGCGGTGAAGTCTTTAAAAGGTTCACCCGAGTAAAATATAAATGATTTATCCGTGCCCAAAGAAATTTTTCCCAAACGAAGTGGTTTTTTTTCTTTTATGATCCAGCCCATCAGGCCCTGGTTTGCCGGGAAGAGGTCCTGCTCCAGGTCATAAGGACGGTAGGCATCAAGAGCAACCAACTGGTAATGGCTTTTGTCATCGGGGAGCGCGCTCGCCAGGAAGCAGGCGTCAGCCCCTATGAATTTTCTGACCAGTCCCGCGGCTATCTCCAGGTACCGCCCGGATTGGTTCCGTTCATAAAGCGTGCCTCCCAGGTCACTTAAAAATTTCATGGCTTCTTTACGGGATCGGCCTTCATTGATTAATCGAAAACGTTTAAGAGTTGTTTCAATAAGTTGGCCGAATTGATAAAGGATTTTATGGCTTTTTTCCGTAAATACATACCGTTGTTTGCTGTCCACAACTAAAACGCCGTGTACCGCGGGCAAAGGCACTGCCATGAATGACTTGATTGATTCATCAGTGCGGTAAAAAAACAACCGGCGGGTATCCTGATCAAACTTGTTAATATTGACGGCTTTATTGTTTTTAAAAACCCAGCCGACCAAACCTTCGCCCGGATTGATACTGACACCTGGATTAATGTGTTGGCTCAGAGAGTGATAAGCCACCAGCCGTAACGGTTCGCCCTTTTTTGGAGCCAGGAAAAGCGCACTGGTGTATGCCTCAGTCGTATTACTAATGAGTTCAATTACACGCTGGAGTTCTTTATCCAGTTGAAGGATTCCGGTCATAATTTAATTTTGGACCAGTTTTTTTTCAAGCTCTCTTTGCATCGCAGTATATCTTTGATAGAATATATATCACCTTTGTGTCAACTGATTTTTCCTTGATTGGCTTCCAGTTATTATGTGAGTGTATTTTGTTGACATTTCGGGGAAATGGTGATAAAGCAAACACTCTTTCATACCTGAATTTTATTCAGGGCATCCTTGCTCTTTCCTCCGCGAAAGGGCCGTGAGACCATGAGGAGGTTAATATCGCGAAATGAATCAGAGACGTTACGAGACTTTATTTCTTCTCCACCCAGACCTCTCCGAAGAAGAAATCAAAAAAATTGAAGAGAAATGCGTCAACATCATCAATGAGACGCAGGGGAAATTACTCAAGCTGGACGAATGGGGATACCGTAAACTGGCTTATGAAATTAAAGGCCAGACACGCGGATTTTATTTTTTACTGGATTATGCGGGGTCTCCGAATATGCTGGCTGAACTTGAGCGGCAGATGCGTATCGATGAGCGGGTTTTCAGGTATTTGAGTCTTATTCTTGAGAGAGAATTTGACGAGGAGAAGTACCAGCAGGAGCTGGCTCGGCGTGAGGCGGAAGCGAAGAGAGCCAAGGAGGAAGCCGAAGCGCGCTTGGAGGAGTCGGAGGATCAGTTTGCCCCGGAAGAGGGATTAAAGCAAACCAAAGATGCAGCGGTTTCGATTTCAAATGAGACTCCCGGCGGTCAAGCCGAAACACCTGAACCGATGGACTCCGAGGAAAAAGAAGAGGCCTCAAGTGAAGACAAGCCTGCCTTGCAAACC
>CAZVRN010000407.1:0-2663 GCA_964629485.1 uncultured Thermodesulfobacteriota bacterium
TATCGCAGACCTCGTTTTGATTGGCAAAAGCAGTCTTTCGCGATTACTTTATGTCCTTAAGATGTTTCGAATCTGAAATTACTCATAGCCTTGACCTCAGCCGAAACATGTGTTATCCGTTTTAGCTCAGTATAAAATTAAACAAAAGGAGACCAGAAGATGATTTCGCTAGTGGTGAAGTTGCCCATCAAAGAAGGCAAAGTAGACGAGTTCATTGAACTGTTCAAGGAGTTGATGGCCCACGTGGCCAAAGAAGAAGGCAACCTGCTGTATTCCATCAATAAAAACCCTGCCGACCCCAACACGGTTGTCATTATCGAGCGCTATAAAGACGAGGCCGCTTTCGCTGCTCACAGTTCGTCAGATTACTTCAAGGAATATAATGCTAAATTCGGCCCGTTTGTGGCGGGCAGGCCGGAGATAATGAAAATGGAGGAAGTGCACGCGGTTTAAATTCAGCTTTTGTAACAGTTTTTTTCGTTTGAGCTACATTTTTAAGTCAGTAGACTTATGAAAACCTCTCCAGCCTCAGCCCGGCCAGGTTGATTTCCGGGGTTTCATGAGCGGCAATCAGTGAAACCAGCCTGCCCGTAACCGGGCCGAGAGCCATACCTATGGTCGCGTGGCCGGTGGCCAGAATCAGGTTTTTGTAACGGGCGGAACGCCCGATTACCGGAAGACCGTCAGGCAGGCAGGGACGAAACCCGCGCCAGATTTCAACCGGTTCAAGATGGTCAATATCAGGAAGGTACTCCCGGGCTTTTCGCACAATCGCGTTAACCCGCCGTTTATTGATTGACCGGTCCCACCCGGCCAGTTCAAGCGTACCGGCCAGTCTTATCATTCCGGCCATGGGAGTCACCGCCACCGCGGCCTCGCTCAGCAGAAGCGGCATGGCCGGGGAATTTTCCGCTCTTTTGTAAGTCAGGCTGTATCCCTTGGCCGGCTGAAGGGGAAGCCGGATATTCAGGTTTTCAGCCAGGCCCGGGGACCAGGCCCCGCCGGCCAAAACGACCTGCCCCGGCTGAAAATTTCCCCGCGTGGTTTGGACCGCGAGAATTTTTTCAGACACAGTCTCAAATCCCAGAACCTCGGTCGATCTCCGGATATCCACTCCCATATCCTTTATGACCCTGCTGAGCTGAATCACAAAGTCCGCCGGAATAAGGTGGGCATCATAGGGAAAATAGAGGGCCCCGGTGGCGCGCGGCAGGATGTTTGGCTCTATTTCCGGTATTTCCGCCGGGGTCAGCAAGCGGACTTCGATACCGAACTCCCGCAACAGCTCGGCTTCGGCCAGGGCGTGTTGATATGCCTGAGCGGTGTTAAAGAGTTTGAGGTACCCCTTTTGCTGGTACCCAAAATTAAGCCCCTCAACGTTGGAAAGCTCCTGGTAAAGCTCCACGCTGCGGCGGCTCAGTTCCCGCAGCAGGCGCATGGACCTGCGCACGCGAGGCCACCGGCATGCGGCGCGAAACCTCCAAAGCCAGGAGGCAAGTTCGAGGCTGGGCCGCAGTTTAATATAAAAAGGGCTTTCCGGGTCCAGGAGCCATTTGAACCCCTGGCCTAAAGCTTTCGGGGCGGCCAGGGGGATAATATGGCTGGCCAGGATAAACCCGGCGTTGCCATAGGAAGCACCGGCGCAGATTTCATCCGCCTCAACCAGGGTTACGCGAAAACCGCGCCTGGCAAGGTAATAGGAGGCTGAGACGCCAATCACTCCCCCGCCGATAACCAGAACATCTTTTTCAGGAGCCATACCCGCATTTTTTCATGATAATCGAAAATAGCCGACGACTGATAATATTCAGAAGTTTAGAAGAAATAACGGCTTGGAGTCAATCTGAAAACCCCGGCGCGTCGGATTGAGATATTTTGCCTGTTGAAAAAAACTGGCAAAGCACGGCGCAAGATGCTAATCTACCTCACGTGATCCGAAACAATATTCCCATAACAAGGAGAAGAGCCAATGGATTTTTTTGAAGTCTTGGAGAAAAGAAGAAGCATCAGGGATTTTGAAGACAAGGAGGTGTCTCTTGACCTGATCAAGGACCTGATCAATGAGAGTATCAAGGCCCCAAACGCGGGGAACATGCAGCTTTGGCGCTTTGTGATCGTTAACAACAAGGAATGGGTCAAAAAGCTTTCGGATGCGAATAAGCAGGCCATGATCAGCGACATCGAAGGGAATCCTAACTCACCGTTCAAGGGTTATGAAGCTCGGATAAGAGACGAAAATTACAACGTTTTCTATAACGCGCCCTGCGTGATTTTTCTGGTCGGTACGGCCAAGGCACAAACACTTCCCTTAGACTGCGCGCTGCTGGCGGCCTATTTCATGCTTTGCGCTACGGCCAAAGGGCTTGGCACATGCTGGGTCGCTCAGGGCGCTCAGATCAAGGACCCTGAAATCCTGGCCGAGCTGGGCATACCCGAAAATTACCGGATTATCGCCCCGATTATCCTCGGCTATCCCAAAAACATCCCGCCCATGCCCGAAAGAAAGGAGCCCAAGATTCTTAAGATCATCTCCTAAAGTTGTAAGATAACAAGACGAGAGCTGAGGATGACTAGTACCTGAATGGAAAAGCGTTGGAGTTGAAGGAACATATCTAAGTGTAGACATAGTATTATAAAATTCAATTGCTTTTTCCTCTTTCTCT
>CAZVRN010000408.1:0-2657 GCA_964629485.1 uncultured Thermodesulfobacteriota bacterium
GCCCTCCGCTCCGTTGCGGCGGCGCATCACCAATAACTGGGGCGGAATTGGATAACTATGAAAAACTACAAACCGGACACTTCACTTGTCAAAATAAACCGGACATTTCACTTGCTACTAACAGTCCTGGATTGTCTCTTGTGTTAGCAAAATAGAAATGTCCCCCAGCCATATTGCTGGCTGGTGTTTGTTACAGAGATTAAAAAATTATATTGTGCGTTCCGGTTATTAAATAAACGCTTTTCCAGGAATGGAGATCAGGACAGCCGCCTGGCTGTTTTTAACTGGTTTCCGGATAAGAATATGGTACATTAAAAAAACAAGCCATATCCATCCAGAAGCAAAACAGCAAGGAGGAGGAAGATGAAAGTATTAGCGCTCAACTCAAGTGCCCGTACCGGGGACGTGAGCAAGACTGAAATCATGCTGGATCATCTGGTGCAGGGCATGCGGGAAAAAGGGGCCGAGGTGGAAGTCGTCAACATGCGCCGGAAAAAAATCAATTACTGCATCGGGTGTTTCACCTGCTGGACCAAGACTCCGGGTGTGTGTATCCACAAAGACGATATGACCAAGGAGCTTTTTCCCAAATATCTCGAGTGCGATCTCTGCATCCTGGCGACCCCTCTTTACCACTTTACCGTGAACGCGCAGATGAAGACTTTTATTGAGCGCACCCTGCCTATTGCTCAGCCTTTTTTTGTGAAGCGCGAAGGCGTGACCCGCCATCCGCTCAGGCATACACTGCCGCCAACCGTGGTCGTTTCGGTGGCTGGTTTTCCTGAGATGAGCGTGTTCGACCAGTTAAAATCCTATGTGAATTTTTTATTCCGCGATCGGCTCGTGGCTGAAATCTACCGGCCTTCGGCTGAAATACTGAGAGTACCGCCCACTGGTCAAGCCATGAAAGAGGTGCTCGCAGCCACGGTTCAGGGCGGGCGGGAGCTGGCCGAATCCATGAAGATCTCTCCCGAGACCATGGACCGGATTACAAGGCCTCTCACAGACTTTAATAAGATGGCCCCCTTGGGCAACCTGATGTGGCAGACCTGCATTGATGAAGGCGTTACCCTGGCTGAATTTCAGAAAAAAGGTATGATCCCCCGGCCCGACTCCATAGAAACATTCCTGGCCGTGATGGACATGGGCTTTAATCCGGAGCAGGCCAAAAACGCTAAGATGACCATGCAGTACAATTTTTCCGGGAAGGTGGAAGGGTCCTGTTATCTGGCCATTGAAAACGGGAAAATGACATCAGGGACCGGAACCATGGACAATCCCGACCTGATCGTGAACACGCCCTTTGAGGTCTGGATGGATATTCTCACCCGCAAGGCCGACGGCGCGCAGGCGCTCATGGAAGGCAAATACACGGTTGAAGGCCAGGCCGACCTGCTTTTAAATATGAATAAATTTTTCGGTTAAAACCAGGATACAAACAGAGACGCGTTTAAGGGGATTTGACTCTGCCTTATTACCCCCTTCAGTGTATCAGCCTTTGTACATCAGAGGAAACGCGGCATATACCTTGGCCGCGACGACCAGGTTTTCGACGGTGTTGTGCTCGTCGGGCTGGTGAGCCTGCCCGCTCAGGGAGGCCCCGTACCCGAGGCATGGAATACCGATGTAATGTTTAATGCTCAGAGCATCAGTACCGCCCATCAGGAATTTTAAAGTGGGTTTATGATTGGTTATCTTTTGAACCGTGTCGGAAAGCTGCCTGGTGGCGGGTAAATCGGGAGATTCGTAATATCCGGCCGTGCTCAAGGTCCTGCCCGCAACTTCAACGCCGGGCACACCGGACTCCCTGACCAGTTCCTCAATCCTCGTCTTGACCTCCAAGGGTTTGCTGCCCGGGGTGAGCCTGATATCGAATTCCGCTTCAGCGTAATCAGGGACAACGTTAATTTTCACACCGCCCCTGATGATATTACAGGAGACGGTAGGGTGGTGCATGGAATGCTTCAAGGCGTTTTTTTGTTCGGCGGTCAGGTTATCGGTTTTAAGATGGAAGTTTAAGGTTCCGGTGATGAGGGTTTCCACCTCCTCGGGCAATATAAGGGTATATTCGCTGATTTTTTCTACCCAGGGAATCACCTTTGTCAGCTTGGTGATGGCGTTGTCGCCCAGATACGGGGAGCTGCCATGAGCCGTTTTCCCCCGCGCGATAAGTTTCGTTCTCACCCCTCCCTTACATCCCAAGTCGATGCAGGGGTGCTCCATGCCTCCGCTGTTGCCGTCTCCGATCAGACAGACATCACCCTCGAAGCGTTTTTCCTTAGACAGCCACCTTGCCCCGTCACCGCCTCCGATCTCCTCGTCGGCCGTGAACCAGAAGTCAACGCTGTTTAACGGAGGCTCCTTCAATGAACTCAGAATACGTGCCGCGATCATGGCCGCTGCGCAGGCGCCTTTCATATCACTGGAACCACGGCCGTAGATAAGCCCGTTATCCGTTATTTTGCCGCTTAAGGCCGGGTAGGTCCAGTTAGCGGCATCGCCTTCAGGCACGACGTCCAGGTGTCCGACCCAGAGAATCTTGCCTTCTCCGGCGCCTCGTATCCTGGCTACGATATTTGGTTTGGCCGGATTGGTGCTATGGATTTCAGTCTCGATTTTATGCCTCTCAAAATAATCCCTGATAAACTCGACACACT
>CAZVRN010000409.1:0-2638 GCA_964629485.1 uncultured Thermodesulfobacteriota bacterium
AAAGATACCCCATCCACAGCTTTGATCAGCCCCTCGCGAGTTTCAAAAACCGTAGTCAAATTTTGAACCTGAAAAAAAGGTTGTGATACCATCATCCTATAACTTACCTGTAAATCTAATAAAAAATTACCACATATCTAAATTGGAGGTCAATTGTGAGCGCTGAAAAGCAAGCTGAAAACGCGAATGATGAGGTAATTTGGAAAGCTCCTTTTTGGAAATCTTCACAAAATTTCGTTCTTTAGCTAGTCCCATCGTCAGGCTCAAATTCAAGTCCGCGAAATATTAATAACATTTCTGCACGTTAAATTTTCTCCTGCCCTGACTTCAGGAAAATTACCGGCTTTGCTTAAATCACACTTAACAATTGTTTTTATTTACAGGTCATCTGAAACATATAGTTAACCAACGCGGACTTTAAGCCATCTTCCGAAATGAAACCAGATCGTAAAAACAAGGCCTTGAATTATATTCGACACGGCCATCCCCAGCCATATTCCGGAAGGCCCAAGTTGCAGGGAAAGCAGGTATGAAAGGGGGATACGCAGTCCGAGGATGATCAGGCCGGTAATGATCATGGGCGAGAATGTGTCCCCTGAACCGGTAATGGCTCGCCCTAAAACTGATGAAAAAGCCAGGGAAAAAAAGGTAGCTGAAAATATTTGAAGAAATAATGAACCTTCTTTTATGACTTCCGGATTTTGGTTAAAAATACCTACAAGCTCTCTGGCAAACGGAATGAAAGCGCAGGTTACAATCAGCATAAAATATGATGCGCCTCTTTTTTTATCCGCGCCGACATACCGGGCGACCATGGCCACGGTGCCTGTTGAAACACCCATGGCCAGGGTGAAAAAGGTTTCCACGAACACTGCGCCCATGGTTAGTCCGGCTACATAAGCGGCTCCCAACTTTCCCAGGAAAAAAAGATCAACGAATTGAAGAATATCGTGCAGAACCATTGAAGCGACCATGGGCACCGAAAGACGCCATACGCCGCTGAAGATGCTGCCTTCCGTAAATTTGTAGATACGTTCCCGGGCCATCAGATATCATTTATTATAAAAATTGAGTCTTGGAAAATATTGCTGAAATATTGAAGAGTAATAAGTTGATCTCCATATCATATCCAAAGATCTAAATCCATGAAAATAGTCAAAGCTTCTTTAAAAAAATTAAAATTGATAAGTTATTACCTATCTGCACGATCCCCTACCGATTTTAATTGAAATATGCTATGTTTTTGAAAAGCCACTAAGGAGGCAGACCAAGATGAATAAAGAAATATTCCGTGAGTATGATATTCGGGGCATCGTAGATCAGGATTTCAACCTGGAAGATGTTCATATCATCGGCCAAGGCTATGGCACATACCTCCAGCAGCATGGGGGGACAACTGCTGTTGTGGGCCGGGATTGCCGGCTGAGTTCAGAATCCATTAGAAATGCTTTGGTAGAAGGAATGATTCAATCCGGATTGCATGTAATAGATATTGGAGTCTGCCCGACACCGGTTTTTTATTTTTCCCTTCGTCATTTCAATCCGGACGGCGGCCTCATGATTACTGCCAGTCATAACCCTCCTGAATACAACGGGTTCAAGGTGTCTTTAGGGCATGATACTATTTTTGGTGAAGAGATTCAGGTATTCAGACGCCTGCTGGAGAAAGGTAATTTTAAATCTGGAAATGGTTCTTTTGAAAGCAAGGATATTATAAATATTTATAGCGATTATATAGTTAAAAACATTAATATTGCTCGTCCGGATAAATTAGCTATCGACGCTGGAAACGGCACGTGCTGTGCCGTCGCCGGGCCGCTGCTGAAACGCTTGGGTTCGCCCCCGGTGGAACTCTTCACGCAAATGGATGGGAACTTTCCGAACCATGAACCTGATCCGACTGTTATTAAAAATATGGATGTTCTGGCGGAGACGGTGGTGAGCCAAAAGTTGGAACTGGGAATCGGGTTTGACGGCGATGCAGACCGTATCGGCGTGGTTGACGAAAATGGAAATATTATTTTCGGCGACATGCTCATGCTCATCTTTGCCCGGGATATCCTAAAAACGGAAAAAGGCGGCACTTTTGTGGCAGAGGTTAAATGTTCTAAAAATCTTTATGACGACATTGAAGCACGTGGAGGCCGCGCTATTATGTGGCGAACCGGTCACTCGCTGATCAAGCAGAAACTCAAGGAAGAAGGCGGCCTGCTTGCCGGTGAGATGAGCGGGCACATGTTCTTTATGCATCGGTATTTTGGCTTTGACGATGCGATTTACGCGGCTTGTCGCCTTTTAGAGATTGTCTCCCGCACTGAAATACCAGTCTCACAATATTTGAGTGATCTTCCCAAGATGTACAGCACTCCGGAAATCAGGATAGAATGTCCGGATGAAAAAAAATTTAAACTGGTGGAAAGAGTAAAAGAGGAGTTGCGGCGTGATTATAAGATCATTGATGTTGACGGAGTAAGGGTTGTCTTTCCAGACGGCTGGGGTCTTCTCAGGGCCTCTAACACCGGTCCGCTTCTGGTACTCAGGTATGAGGCGGAAAGCGAATCTCGCCTTGAGGAAATTAGAAGTCTGATTGAAGGCACCCTGGAAAGGTTGAAAAGAGAACTATCATGAATTATCTCGG
>CAZVRN010000410.1:0-2620 GCA_964629485.1 uncultured Thermodesulfobacteriota bacterium
TGACCGATTTTTTCGACGATAAGATGCCCCTTTCCGATCTCGTTGTTGAAAGCGGCCTGGACAACTTGGGTCTTCTGACCGGGGCAATTCATTCCCTGGGCCCGGACAGCATAAAGCATACTCAAAAAATGAAACTTTTCAGGCACATCAAGGATCTCGACTCGGATTACGTCCTGATCGACCTCGGCGGAGGGACCCATTTCAATACTCTTGACACCTTCCTCCTCGCCGACAAGATGATCATGGTGGTCGTCCCGGAAATCATTGCCATAGAAAATATGTATCACTTCTTAAAGAACGTCTTTTACCGGAAGCTGACCAACACCCTGAGCGCTTATGGATTAAGAGACGTGGTTCGAAAGACCTGGCAAAACCGGAATGAACATAAAATCATGAATCTGAAGGAACTGGTGAATCACCTCAAGAAATTATCGAAACGCATGGAAGATATTATCAATATGGAATTATCCAATTTTACGGTTTTTATCGTGCTCAACCAGGTCAAAAGACCCCAGGAAATAGTTATCGGTAATTACGTGACCAGTGTCTGCATGAAATATTTTGAGCTTAAAGCCCGATATGCCGGGTATATTGAGTATGACGGCTTTGTCTCACGGTGCATAAACGAAAGAAAGCCCTACATGTTGACCAATTCCTCCTCGAGCTGCGCCCGGGAGATAAAACGGCTTACCAGAAATTTGTTGGAAGGGAAGCACATTCGTATTAACAGCCAATTATGAAAAGGGAAAATTACAACAAATATTTTGAGTTTCTCGAACTCCCCTACGATGCTTCACTGGCGGAAGTCAGGAAGGCCTATCTGTTCCTCAAGAATCTCTATTCCCAGGACACCATCGCCACCATACCGATTGATGACGAAATACCTGAAGGCCGCAAAGAAGAAATCCTGAAGCAGGTTGAAGAGGCGTATCATCGCCTCCTGAAATTATTCAAACAGGAGGCCGAAAGGGTCGAACCGCCCAAAAGGACCTTGCTGCCTGCGGACGACTTTGAAAAAGAGCTGCCCGAGATTTCCGATTACAGCGGGCAGAACTTGAAGCAGATCAGGCAGAATTTGCATGTTGATTTGCTCGATATCGCGCTCGCGACCAAGATACAGGTGGAGCATCTTGAAAATATCGAGAATGAAAATTATATTGACCTGCCGCCGGCGGTATACGTAAGGGGATTTGTCGTCAGCTACGCCAAGGCGCTCTCACTTGACTCAAAAAAAATCGCTGATGATTACATGAACAGATATGAGGCCTGGAAAAGCAGATTTAAAAAGAAAAAAACCTGATATTCCCGAGCAGGGCATCTTAAGAATCAGTTACCCTGTCGGCCCCGGCCTAACAAAGGCCTAGGCGGGAACCCCGGTGTCGGGCGGGCTAGTCTTTTTCTCGCTCCCCACGGCCTGACACGGGCCGTTTTTATGAACCAGCCGTTTCAATTCGGCGCAATAAAGCGCCGTAAAGGTCCGGCAGGACCCGGCCCCGTCAACAGCCTGGTCCTTGGGAAAACTGGCCTGCGGACATTTTAAATCACAAAAGCGCATTTCAACTCGGCAATAAACTTTTCCAGATCGTTCGTCTCATCCTCTTTGGCGCCTGAGACGTGCAGCAAGGTGGACATATAAAAAAGACTCGAAAAATGAAGAGCCTGGCCCGCTTCATGGGCGAAATGGTTAAGCCTGGTTTTGATTTTTGTCTTGAGATCGCTGTCAAGCCCTTCCAGACGTCCATCCAGCTCATCTGTCATTTCTAGAATAAATATCGCTTTTTGCACCAAATTCGACTTGTACATCTCCATATCGCCGTGGACATACAGGGCTTCTTCGGCCTTTGCCTCCAGGGCTCTTATTGCCCGGGCGCTTTCCTCGAGCATGTTTACTATCTCTTGCAGTTTTTCTTTAAACAGGCGGTTCATGTTCCAAGGCTTCCGGAGGCTTGGGAACCCAAAACAACCTTCGTTTCTTACCCGAAAGGGGATCAGTAAACAATTATATTGCCATATAATGGAGTTATTTTCCATAAAAATTAAGTTTGATTCGCAAACGCGCGTTGATATAGAATAAAAACGGTTTTAAATTCTGTTGTTTTTTTCTGAGATATAAAGGGGACAAGCATGAAAAAAGCAGTGTATTACGGCCCTAAAGATGTTCGCGTGGAAGAGGTTGAGGAGCCGAGACCGAGAGCGGGAGAAGTGAAAATCAAGGTCAAGTATTGCGGTATTTGCGGCTCGGACCTGCACGAGTATCTTCATGGCCCTTTCCCGGCAAGCCCTTTCGGCCACGAGGTCTGCGGGGAAGTAGTCGAGCTTGGGCCGGGTGTCACCGGATATGAGGTCGGTGAACGCGTCAATGCCTTTCAGAAAGACGGGTATGCTGAATATATGGTCGCTCCCAAAGAACAGCTCATCAAGTTGCCCGAAGGAATAATGGTGGAAAACACGGTAGACTGCAACCTGTCATGCCTTAGCTGTGAAAGAGAAAAAATATACGCCTTGAGGCGAAAAAAAAGCATCTCATTGGAGGATATCGAAAAAATCGCTCTTTTGATACAGGAAAACGAAATAAAAAAAATTCATTATTTCAACCAGGGCGAGCCATTTGCGTCAAAAA
>CAZVRN010000411.1:0-2613 GCA_964629485.1 uncultured Thermodesulfobacteriota bacterium
CCAACGCCCAGACCTTGAGCTGGGGGTACGATCTTTGTTCCCTCTTCCACGGGCAAATCTCTTCTTGCTTGACAGGTAAGAGGCCTTTGGCTTATGCTTCCGGCTTCATGCCTTACTGTAATCGGGGACGGTCAAGTATGATACGAAAGATTGCGGGTCATAATCATGAATAGGAAAATAAACCGCGACAAGATGTTTATATTCCTGCTTGTCATGGCAGTTTCTTCAACAGCCGGGCTGATGGGCTGGAGGACCTTGCTCAACAATTTCGCCGTGGATGTGCTCGGAATTAAAGGGGCTCAGATAGGGCTGCTTCAGGGGATTCGGGAAATCCCTGGTTTCCTGACGCTCCTGGTTATCTATTTATTACTCCTGATCAAGGAAGTCAGGCTGGCCGCGTTATCGATCATTGTCCTGGGTTTCGGTATCGGCATTACCGGTCTCATGCCTAACTTCTTCGGGATTCTCACCACTACCCTGATCATGTCGTTTGGGTTTCACTTTTATGCCGCCCTGGGCCAGTCTTTGGGGCTGCAGTACTACGACCAGGATACTGCGCCGGTTATTTTCGGAAAACTCAGGGGCTACGCAGCCGCAGGCAGCATCGCCATGGCCCTTTTCATCTTTTTTCTTTCAAAATTTTTCAGCTTTGTGGTGATGTTCGGAGTGATCGGCCTTCTCATCACGGCGGCCGGGTTCTGGTGCCTCTTTCAGAATCCTTCGGACAGAGACCTGGTCCCCCAGCGCAACAAAATGTTTTTAAAGGCAAAATACTGGCTTTTTTATGCCCTCACTTTTATGGCTGGAGCCAGGCGTCAGATTTTCGTGGCCTTTGCTGTTTTCCTGCTAGTGAAAAAATTCCATTATACTGTTGCCGAGATAAGCCTGCTCTTCATCATTACAAATATTATCTCTTTTTTTTCCAGTCCTCTGGTTGGCAAAGCCATCGCCAGGTTTGGAGAAAGAAAAGTATTATCCCTTGAATACGGCAGCCTGGTTTTGATTTTTTTCGCTTACGCCGTTGTGGACAGTAAAACAATTATTGGTATTTTTTATATTTTTGATAACCTTTTCTTTAATTTTTCAATCGCCATCAATACCTATTTCCAAAAAATCGCGGATCCGGCGGATATCGGATCAAGCATGGCTGTCGGATTCACCATAAACCATATCGCCGCGGTAGTGCTTCCGGTTGTGGGAGGGCTCTTGTGGATAATCGATTATAAAATAACCTTTTTCGGCGGCATGGCTTTGGCCTTTGTTTCCTTGCTTTTAGCCCAGTTTACAGATAAGCGGCCTGACAATTAGTTCAGCTAAAGGGCGAATTTTTAAGGAAGTCCGGGATAATAAGTTTGTCATCCCCGAAATCGCATGATATCATTAATCGTTTTTTGAGGACAGAATATCTTGGGAAGACCCTGGTGAAAAAATGAAAGTCTACGCCATAATTCCGGCTCGTTATGGCTCAACACGGTTTGAAGGAAAGCCGCTGGCCATGATAGCCGGCCGGCCCATGATCCAGCATGTTTACGAAAGGGCCAGGAGCGTGGCGGACGTGGATCAGGTCGTGGTGGCCACGGATGATGAGCGCATCAGGAGCGTAGTTGAGAGTTTCAGGGGTGAGGCCTTAATGACAAAGGCCGACCATGCTTCAGGCACGGACAGGCTGGCTGAGGCCGTAGAGATACTGAAGGCCGAGGCCGAAGACATCGTGGTCAATATCCAGGGAGATCAGCCCGCTTTTCATCCCGGCCTGATCTCCCGGGTCATCCAGCCCCTCAAGGATGACCCCGCGCTGGCCATGACAACGCCCGCCGTTCCCCTGTCCAATATTTCTGAAGCCCGTGATCCCAATATCGTGAAGGTTGTCTTCGACCAAAATCATCAGGCCCTTTATTTTTCCCGAGCGCCTATTCCCTGGCCGAGAGATGGAAAAACAGTTTATTACTTCAGACATATAGGTATTTATGGTTACCGGGCCGAATTTTTGCGTTCTTTTATCGCTCTGCCTCAAGGCCGCCTGGAAATCCTGGAACGACTGGAACAACTCCGGGCGCTGGAACACGGTTACAGGATCAAAGTGATTATTACGGATCATATTTCACCCGATGTAGATGTGCCCGCAGACATCGCCCGCGTAGAGGAATTTTTAAAATGCGAATCAAAAACTCCGGAAAGCTAGTAACAGGGTTTTTATTTTTCTGGCTGAGCGTGACCCTGATTGTCTCGCCTGCTCATGCGGCAAAAAACTTAAACGACATAATCTCTCCTGATGACGAGTTGAGCAAAAAACTGCCTCAGAGCCAGGTTTTCTCGGGAATTCAATACTCATTGAGCAAAAATTACAATTACCATTTCAACGCCTCCACCAAATTGGATCCGAAAACCGGTGATGTTCATTTTGAATTTGTTTCTCCGGTCTATGAATTCCGGGCCACCCTGGATAGCGCGTTGAGATTAAAAAAGGCAGAATACATCACCAAAGACAAGAATGCCATTAACAGAGGCGGGCATGACCGGCGTGTTATCACTCTGGACCCTGAAACAAAGGAGCGCCTTACAATCGAATTTTTTTTACACGGGGAAAGCGTCGAGATAAAAGAGTTGGATTAC
>CAZVRN010000412.1:0-2613 GCA_964629485.1 uncultured Thermodesulfobacteriota bacterium
ACTCGGCCGTAACTTCGTTCGTATCTCTTTGGGCGGTGTCAGGGATGAGGCGGAGATACGAGGCCATCGAAGAACATATGTCGGCGCCTTACCCGGACGCATCATCCAGGGCCTGAAGAAGGCGGGATCAAAAAATCCCATCTTCATGCTTGATGAAATCGATAAGCTGGGCGCAGACTTCAGGGGAGATCCATCTTCCGCGCTTCTTGAAGTTCTGGACCCGGAGCAGAACTACTCTTTCTCCGATCATTATCTTGAAGTGGAGTTCGACCTTTCCCATGTCATGTTCATCACCACGGCCAACATGATGGACACTATCCCGCCGCCTCTGCTTGACAGGATGGAGGTATTAACCCTATCCGGGTATACTGAGGAAGAAAAACTTGTCATTGCCAAACGTTTTTTGATTCCCCGGCAGAGAGAGGAACACGGCTTGAAGCCTAAAAATATATCATTTAGAGATTCTGCCGTTAGGAGAATAATATCAGCTTACACCCGGGAAGCAGGCTTAAGAAACCTTGAACGGGAAATCGCTAACGTCTGTCGGCATGTCGCCACTGAAGTGGCCAAAGGTAAAAAAACAAAGACCATTGTTAAAGCCTCTGATCTTCATGCCATACTCGGGGCGCCCCGTTTTGAAAGCGAGGTTCGCGCCCGAACCGCACTTGCCGGCGTAGCAACAGGCCTGGCCGTCACCCAGGCCGGCGGCGACATCCTCTTCATCGAGGCCACCAGCATGCCGGGATCCAAAGGGCTTATCCTGACCGGCCAGTTGGGCGATGTCATGAAGGAAAGTGCGCAGGCCGCTTTAAGTTATGTTCGGTCGCATTCTTCCGAGCTAGGTTTAGACAATGATTACTTCAGTAAACACGACATCCACGTTCATATACCGGCTGGAGCCACACCGAAAGATGGGCCCTCGGCAGGCGTTACTTTAATCACTGCGCTGACTTCGCTGGTCACCGGCCGTCCGGTCCGCTCCGATGTGGCCATGACAGGCGAAATCACGCTGCGCGGTTTGGTGATGCCCGTGGGCGGAATCAAGGAAAAAGTCCTTGCCGCAAAACGCGCCGGGATAAAAAACGTCATTCTTCCGGCGCGAAATGAACGTGATTTGGAAGATATCCCTGAAGCGATTAAAAAGCAGATGACCTTTTATCCCGTCAAACAGGTCGATGAGGTGCTTGATCTCGCTTTTGAAAAACCCAAGCCAAAAAGAAAAAAACGGGCCTGAAATATAATGAATTCCCAAAAGAGGGCTGAACAGAACTCTGTCTTGGCTGAGTTATCCAAAGCGCATCGTAAGGAGTTCTAGTTGGAATTAATTGATCTGCATGCTCACACTACAGCGTCTGATGGTTCGCTTAGTCCAACTGAATTAGTAAACTTGGCCCACCAGATTGCACTCAAAGCCATAGCTATCACTGATCACGATACGGTGGCAGGTGTCCATGAAGCACTTGCACGAGGCAGAGAATTGGGCCTTGAGGTGGTGCCCGGGATAGAGATAAGCGCTGAATTCAAGCATGGAACCATGCACATGCTTGGCTACTTTATTGACCCCGACCATCCGAATCTTGTGGCCAAGCTGACAAAACTCCAGGAAGCCCGGCGAAACCGAAATCCAAAAATCGTGGCCAAACTCAACGAATTGGGCATTGATATCACCATGGAAGAAATAGTGGCCGTGTCAGGGGGTGAACAAATCGGGCGGCCTCATTTCGCAAAGGTTATGCTGGACAAAGGCTACGTGTCCACCTTTAACGAAGCTTTTGATCGGTATTTAGCCAAGGGCGCACCGGCTTATATGGATAAGTTCCGTTTTACTCCAAACGAGGCAATGGCTATGATTCACGAATCCGGCGGACTGCCTGTCCTGGCCCACCCCTTTACTCTTCGCCTGAATACCCCGGATGCACTGGAAGCATTAATAGCGGACCTGGTAAAAAACGGGTTGGACGGCTTGGAGGTTTATTATTCGGAACATACGCCGGAAATGAGCAAGACCTATTTAGCCTTGGCCGAAAAGTATAATCTCTGTCCCACGGGCGGATCGGATTTTCACGGGCAAAACAAAAGTCATATTGAACTGGGGCGGGGTATGGGCGACCTGGCTGTTCCATATGCCTGGTTGTCCTCATTGCGGAGCAGGTGGAGAAACCGCGCATGAACCAGCTTATTGAAGTCTTGGCCCTGGCCTTCAGTCCCCGAAAAGGAGGGAACTCTGACCTGCTGCTGGATGAATTCCTTCGGGGAGCCCGGGAAAAAGGCGCGCACGTCAAACGCCTGGCCGCAAGGGAATTGAATGTTCGGGGCTGTTTAGAGTGCGGTGAATGCGATGAAACGGGTGAGTGCGTTATCCGGGACGACATGGATGAAGTATATCCCCTTCTGGTAAAGACCAGGCGAATCGTTGTGGCTTCACCTATTTTTTTTTACGGCCTCCCTTCCGGGGGAAAAGCCATTGTCGACCGTGCGCAGGCGCTCTGGAACCGGATTCGACTGAATCCGGAAATGCGGCGTCATAACGGCCGCGGTTTTTTTCTCGGGGTGGGCGCAACCAGGGGGGCTAACCTTTTCGAAGGCTCCTCGCTGACGATTAAATATTTCCTG
>CAZVRN010000413.1:0-2605 GCA_964629485.1 uncultured Thermodesulfobacteriota bacterium
CCGCCGGGAGAGAGGTCATGGATCGTACTGCGGATGTAAGGTTTTGCAGTTTTTTCTCCAGCACGAATTTCCTGATTTTTCTAGGGAAGGTTCCGTAGCAGCGCGGATGCGGCTTTAAAATACCCTTGAACGTGGTCCAGCCGTCCGAGCCGGTCATGATGTAGCTGTTCGGCATAATATCGCTCACGATGTTCATGTCCTGTGAAAAGAAGACTCCCAGGGGAGGCCTTTCCGAGGCGACCATATCCGCAAATAATTCCGAGGGTTCCCGTCCTTCGATCTCCGCGATTTCCTGTAAATTTTTCCCCTCGAACTCCCTGTTATCCCGGTATTCGCTGATCAGTATTTTCTCCGGTGCCAGGTGGGAAAAAACCGCCTCAATGGCCTTCCTTATCTCCTTTCTCCCCTCTTTTGTCCTGTATTCTTCCTTGACCCCATCGGCCTTTAAAAAGTCAGGCGGGACGAGAAGGGTCAGGTGGGACGACCCGGCATCATAAGGATACTGGTCAGCGGTCACGTCAAATCCTTTCTGCCTGGCTTCCTCAATGAGCTCCAGAATCATGCGGGCGTTCATGCCGTCAATCGGGGATGATATCTTCAGGTGGGATATTTCAACCGGGATTTCGGCTTTTACCCCGATCTCCAGGGCCTCTTCGATAGCCCGGCAGACCCCCCTTCTGCCATCGTCATAAAGAAGCCCGGATTCATCCCGAATATGCGTCGCATACAGGCCCCCGTACTTCGCCGCGACCTTGGCCAGTTCAATGATCTCCCCGGTTTGAGCCAAAAAGCCCGGTGCATACACCAGCCCTGTGGATAAACCGATAGCGCCCATCTCCATGACTTCGGCGACCCTTTTTTTCAGGGCGTCGAGCTGGCTGGAGGTCAGGGCGGCGGGCTGATCGTCCCCCAGCACCTCTCTCCTGATTTGCCCGTGCGGCGCAAGGTGATAGACGTTCGTACCAAACTTAAGGGAATTTACCGTTTCAAGCCAGTGGTCGGCGTCGGCGTAGCCTTGGCCGCAGTTGCCCGTGACCACGGTGGTCACGCCCTGGTACAAATAATTCCAGTTTCCCTTCCAGGAAGGAATATCCTTGATGCGTTCCGCAAAGCTCTGGCTTCTCATGAAGGTGACGTCGCAGTGGGTATGAACATCTATAAAGCCGGGCGTAATGATCATGCCCGTGGCATCAATGACTTTCTCGGCTTGCCCGCTGATTTGACCGATCATGGCGATTTTGTCGCCCCGAATCCCGATATCCGCCACTCTCGGTTCGGATATTGTGCCATCCAGAAGCGTTCCGCCCAATAATATGGCATCATAGGTTTTATCCATCTCAGTTACCTTTCTCCCGACGTTCCGGGAGGACCATGGTTCGGAGGGCCATAAAGACGTCGGTCAACCTTAAAATCCCGACTATTCTGCCTTCCCTGGTGACGAGCAATGATTGATGCTGGCCCATGACCAGAAGATGGATCGCTTCTTCCAGAGAGGCATCTTCCTCCACGTACTCTCCCTCGGTGGGCTTGTGCATTATATCTTTAACTTTCACCCGAGCCGCTTTTTTGACTATTTCCTCCAGGGGCTGCTGCCAGAGGTCGTATTTTCCCATAAGAGATTTGATAAATTCGGGCCGGAAACCACTGTGTGAGACAGTCTTGAGATCGCCTATTTTGGTATATCCGGACTCTATGCCCCTGATGGTGTCAAGCTGGCTGACCTTACCCACGATACGGCGGTCTTTATCGTAAACCAGAACGGCCCTGTGCTTGTACCGGCTTTGCTTGTATTGCTCCTGAGCCTTTTCGAGGGCCAAAACCGCTTCAGCGAGCGTTGCCTCTTCAGAAACAGAAGCATACTCCTCCAGAGGAACCATGATGTCCTTTACCTTGATTGAGCTCATATCTTATCCTCGATTTTACCCCTTTTAGACCTTTTAAGAACTTCGTTCTTTACCGAACTTATTATCGTCTAAAAGTTTAAGTTATTGTAATATTTAATATAGTTATGCAACTTAATTTTTTTCTCTCCGCGATTCAGGCCAAAACACCAACTTTGAAACAGCCTTTAATTAATGGTTGCATCTTTGCACATTTTCGCCTGGCCGGCTTATGTGCAGCGTGTAAGAGCCTGATCTTTAGAAAAAAACGCACCTGGCGTCTGAGATGCCCTAAGCTGGCAATACAATTTTTCTCGTACCGGTTAGTGTAATGAGAACCGCTGACAATTTCAATGAAAAATATCAAAAGCGGTGCCTTAAGGTCTTATTGTCTGAAAGACATATCAATATAACGCAAATGCTTCACTGCCCGGAAGGTTTTCAGCCGCCTATTGGTTATTTCCCGAGAGCCTTTTTGACCGTGGCCGCGATCTGGTCCGCATTGGGCAGGTACGCCTGCTCCAGGACCGGTGAAAAGGGAACCGGCGTAAACGGGGCCCCCAGGCGGAGGATGGGACCGTCCAGGAAGTCAAACGCTTTTTCAGCAGCCATGGCCGCGATTTCGGCCCCGGAACCCGCGAACTGGACCTCTTCGTGCACGATGACCAGGCGGGATGTTTTTTCAACGGACTTGAGGATGGTTTCCTCGTCCAGCGGAGACAGGG
>CAZVRN010000414.1:0-2594 GCA_964629485.1 uncultured Thermodesulfobacteriota bacterium
TGCAGTCTCGTCTATTTTTGCATTTGTCTTGATCAACTGCAAAGGCCATCTTTTTCGTAAACTGACCGGTGCGCTGGGCATAAAGAGGACATACTTCTTCGGAGATGATAACCGAGACGCCTTTATGGGCCATGGCCGACTTGACAGCTTCCTGCATTTTTTTCAGATTGCGTGGTTTCACGACGTAAATATCTTCCACCCCAATCCCGCGAACTACGTTTTCTGGTTTAATCTGCTGTTTGTCAAGGCCAATAAAACTGGTGTCTACCCCCGGATGAATTTGATGCCCGGTCATGGCCGTGGTTCCATTGTCCAAAATAATTAAAAGAACATTATGTTTGTTGTGAACCGCATCAACAAGACCGGTCATGCCGCCATGGAAAAAAGTCGAATCCCCGATAAAAGCCACTGTTTTGCGGCCTGTGGCTTTGGAAATACCGCAGGCAGTGGAGATAGATGAACCCATGCACAACAAAAAGTCAGCCATGCGCAAGGGAGGCATGAAGCCAAGCGTGTAGCAGCCGATATCAGTGGGGTAGACAGTGTCCGGCCCAGCGATCTTTTTAACCGAGTAAAATGTCGAGCGATGAGGACATCCGGCACAAAGATTGGGCGGCCGGTTGGGAATTTCCGGAAACTGGCTTGTTTTAATAGGCCTCGGTGCTTTATATTTAACATTGAAATACTTAGCGATTTTGTCCCTGACCGTCCCCGGATCAAATTCAAAGAGACGCGAAAAAAGGCGGTCGGATTTCCCTGCGATTTGAAGAGTCAGACCGGCTTCCTGTGCCGCGGCCTTGGTCTCCTCCTCCATGTACGGCTCAAGTTCCTCAACCACAAGCACCTTTTCTTTCGTTTTTAAGAAACGCTGAACCTTTTTTTGAGGAAAAGGATGGGAATATCCAAGCCGCAGAACGGCAGCCTGATTTTTCAACTTCAGATCTGTCAAGGCGTCCATGACATAAGCATAACTGACGCCGTTGGTGATGATCCCCCATTTACCTCGACCTTTGATGAAATTATATGGCGATGAATTAGCCAATTGCAGAGACTTGACGTACTTGTCTACTAAAATGCGATGTAAGGTCCGGGATACACCGGGCAGGGTCACTTTGAGCCCCGGATTCTTAACAAAATTTCCCTCGGTGATTCTTTTTTTCACCCGGCCGAAAGTAACTATACCCCGGGAATGATTGATCCTGGTCGTGGTTCGAAATATTACCGGCAGTTTAAGTTTCTCTGAAAGATCAAAAGCGTCTTTGATCATTTCCTTGGCTTCTGCCGGCGAAGAGGGTTCCAGGATGGGCAGACTTGAAAGCTTACCGTAATATCTATTGTCCTGTTCGTTTTGACTGGAAAAAAGCGAAGGATCATCAGCGGAAATAACGACCATACCGCCCTCGATACCCACGTAGGCAAGGGTCATTAGTGGATCAGCAGCAACATTGACTCCAACATGTTTCATCACCACCAGGGTTCGCAGACCAGAACCGGCGGCACCGGCTCCTACTTCCAGGGCCACTTTTTCATTAGTCGAATATTCAAAATAGATATTGGTTTCTTTTGAAATTTCAAAAAATGAATCTGAAATTTCAGAAGAAGGGGTTCCTGGATAACAAGTGACAAACGCGACACCCGCCTCAACAGCGCCGCGAACAATCGCGTGGTTACCTAAAAGCAGCTTTTGTTTGCCTGCTTTTGTTTTGAGTAACGGATTCATACTTCCCCTCAATATGGATTATGATTTTTTACGTTCATCAATAACCCGTTGGGCCTTCCCCTCAGAACGGGCTATGGTATTATATGGAACAATAGTCACCGGCACGTGAATGCCTATGACCTGCTGAATTCGTCTGGAAAGTTTTTCAGACAGAGCAGTTAAGGTTTCCTGGCCGCTTTCATAAACTTCTTTTTTTGCCTCGACTTCAACCGCCAGAGAGCTCAAATAACCTTTTTGCTTCACCCTGAGAAGATATTGGGCCTCCAACTCCTCAAATTCCATGATAACCGACTCCACCTGAGATGGAAAAACATTCACACCGGAAATGATAAGCATATCGTCAAAGCGGCCGGTTATTTTTTTCATGGTAATCAGGGTACGGCCGCAAGCGCATTCTTCGCGCTTCAAGGCGCTAATGTCCCTGGTACGGAAACGAATCAAAGGCATAGCCTGGCGCCTGAGCGCGGTAAAAACCAATTCACCTTGTTCACCTTCAGGCAAAGTTTCGCCGGTATCAGGATCAATAATTTCAGGATAAAAGTGGTCTTCATTGATATGAAGCTTGTGCTCCGGGCAGGTAAAAGCCACTCCTGGACCTCCCATCTCTGTGAGCCCGTATGCCTCATGAGCGACAATGCCCATGCGACTTTCAATTTCCTGGCGCATGGCGTCACTCCAGGGTTCAGCTCCAAACACCCCGACACGCAGGGGCCAGGTTTTTAAATTCAAACCCAACCTTTCCGCTCTTTCCGCGATGGTCAAGGCATAGGTAGGTGTGCAAAAAAGTCCGGTGGTCCCAAAGTCTCTCATCAAAGTTAACTGGCGTTCCGTCAGTCCCGCCGAGGTCGGAACGATCGTGCATCCGATTTTCACA
>CAZVRN010000415.1:0-2590 GCA_964629485.1 uncultured Thermodesulfobacteriota bacterium
GCATCTTAAACCCGGCAGCCGGGTTCTGGTTCCGTTCGGCCCGCGCCAGGTAACCGGGTACATCCTGGATTTCATCCCTCCCGGTCAGTTTGAGGAAGCCGGTATCGAATTAAAAGAAATTCTTCAATGCCTGGACGACCATCCCCTTTTCGGACCGGACCTGATCCCCCTGTTTCGCTTCGCGGCCGAATACTACCACTATCCCCTGGGCCAGGTGATCGCTGAAGCCCTGCCTGCCGGTCTCAAGGTGATGAGCTGGCGCACGGCCGTACTTACCCCGGCCGGCCGTCAGGCCCTGGCTCAAGGAAACGCTTCACCCAAAGAGGCTCTGCTTCTCAAAAAGCTTCAAGACAAGGGGCTGTCCCTGGCCCGCCTGGCCAAGGAAAAAACAGAGAATCTTAAGATAATCCGCCGCCTTGAGTCCAGGGGCTGGGTCAGGTTTGAAATCCGCCTCCGGCGAGACCGTGTCCGCCCCAAAACAGAACGGTGGCTCATGAAATCATCCCCTGGCGCCTCAGGCGATACGGCCAGCCGCCTTGGCCCCAGGGAAAAGGAACTGCTTGATCTGCTGTCAGATACGGGGCCGGTTCCGATGGCTGATCTCAAGGCCCGCTTTCCCACCTTAAATCAGATGGTCAAACGTCTTGTCAAAAAAGGCCGGCTTGAGATTATGGAAAAGGAGGTCTACCGGGATTCGCTGGGCCGGGCCCTTCAGTTCGATCCGGCGATCCATGAACCGACCGCGGAGCAGGCCCGAGCTATCAAGGCGATTACCAAAGCTATAAGAAAACGGGAATACAAGCCTTTTCTCCTTCATGGGGTTACCGGGTCAGGCAAAACCGAAGTATACCTCGCCGCGATGGCTGAAACCCTGAAACAGGGGCGAACCGCCCTGCTCATTGTTCCGGAAATATCCCTGACACCGGCCATGGAAGGCGTTCTGAATACCCGCTTCAATGAAGAGGTGGCCGTAATCCATTCCGGTCTTTCCGAAGGCGAACGCTATGACCAGTGGCTTAAAATATGCCGGAAAAAGGTCCGGCTGGTTTTGGGCGCCAGATCAGCGGTCTTCGCTCCGCTTGATAACCTCGGGCTGATCGTGGTCGATGAAGAGCATGACGGGTCCTACAAACAGGAAGATAAATTCAGATACCAGGCCCGGGACCTGGCTCTGGTCCGGGCAAAGCAGGCCAAGGGAGTGGCGATTCTTGGTTCGGCCACTCCATCACTGGAGAGTTTCAATCACGCCCAAACCGGCCGTTATCATATCCTGACCCTTAAAAACCGCATCGGCCGCAGCCGCCTTCCGGAGGTGGAGGTGGTGGACCTTCGCCGTGGTTCCCGGCGCGCCCGCGGCGTTCTGACCCCGAGGCTGAAAGAGGCCCTCAAAGAGGTATTAAGCCGGGGAGAGCAAGCCCTGCTCTTTCTCAACCGCCGGGGACTGGCGCCGCTCCCCATGTGTCTTTCCTGCGGTCATGTCATAAAATGCATGAACTGCAGCGTCTCCCTGACCCTGCACCAGGGCCTAGAAAGCCGCGAGAAAGCAAACCAATTGGTATGTCATTACTGCGGTTTTGCCATCCCCCAGCCCGGGAAATGCCCTGCCTGCGGGTCAAAGGCTTTCAGGTTCATTGGCTTTGGAACGGAGAGGCTCGAAGAGGAAGTCGCAAAACAGTTTGCCGGTGCAAGGGTCGGCCGCCTGGATGCGGACACGGCCAGGATCAAGGGAAGCCTGGCCAAGACTCTTCAAATGCTTAGGGACGGCGAACTTGATATTCTGGTCGGGACCCAGATGATTACCAAGGGCCACGATTTTCCCAATATCACCCTGGTTGGGGTGATCGAAGCGGACCTGGGCCTGCATCTGCCTGACTTTCGCGCCGGGGAACGCACTTTCCAGCTCCTGGCCCAGGTTGCCGGCCGGGCCGGAAGGGGGAAAAATCCGGGCCGGGTCATTATTCAGACCTTGAGCCCGGAGCATTACAGTTTGTTAAAAGCCAAGCAGCACGATTATTCGGGATTTTATAAGGAAGAACTTTCCCAGCGCCGGGCCCTTCGCTACCCGCCTTTCTCCCGCCTTGCCCTGGCGCGTTTTGAGGGAAATTCAGAAGCGGCGACCAGAAATCTGGTTGAGCGGGCCGCTATCCTGGCGCGTGACCTCATCGAGGCCAAGCCCGGCGCATGGATCAAGGTCGCAGGTCCGGCTCCCGCGCCCTTGGGCAGAATCAAAGGCAAGTATCGTTTTCAAATCCTGATCCAGAGCCGCCAGGTCAAGCCCCTCCACGCTTTTTTGAATCCCTGGCTCGAACAAACCCGTTCTTTGATCAAAGGCAAAGGCGTGACCCTGGTCCTGGACGTAGACCCCTATCAGGTAATGTGACTTTTTGTCCCCGGGCCGCATCAGGCCACCAAGCCCCTGAAAAAAATTTCAATAGAAAAAATTTATAATGAGGCCTCTTAAGAACGAGTAATTTTGTTGAAATTACGAAAGGCGACAATGAGTTCGGTCAAAGGACGAAGTTTTGCATAGATCTTAAATCAGTTGGGGTGTACATTGAATTCTCAGAATAAACCTCTTGCGGCTTCGCCG
>CAZVRN010000416.1:0-2581 GCA_964629485.1 uncultured Thermodesulfobacteriota bacterium
ATATTGTTACAATCGGCTGGTGAGCATGGTTTGTCTCCTCATCAGCATTTACTGAAAGCAGGGTCTGCTGTCATCCGCTGCAGCAAAGTAAAAGGCGTAAGGCATTCGTCCCAAACCCCTGATCAAAGATTGCATTATGGATATTAAAGACCTTTCAGAATTCATTCGAAAAATACCGCTCTTTTCTATTTACACGGATGAAGAATTAGAAGATTTAATGAAGGCCGCTGAGCTGAAATCGGTCAGCGCCGGGGAGGTTCTCTTTGAACAGGGAGATCCTGGTGACAAGTTTTATATTGTCTATAGTGGCAAAATAAGGATCATCCAGAAAAACGAGAAGCAGAAAGAAGTTAACCTTGGTGTTAGAACCAGAGGTGATCATTTCGGTGAGACTGCTTTAATCAGGGAAGGCGTAAGGAACGCCACTGCTCGGGCCGCTGAAGACACCATCCTCATTTCCATCGACCGGCAGTCGTTTGACAGCTATCTTTTTGCACGGCCGGAGTTGAGGGAATATTTCGATAAATTTATTAAAAACACATCTATTCATCAGTTTTTAAAAACATGTACCAACCTTTCCGAAGTGGCGCCCAAAGATTTGCAGCAATTAGCCCGTCACCTCAACCCCGAATTTTTTAAAGCGGGTGATGTGGTTTTCCGGCAGGGCGCGGAGCCGGATAAATTTTATTTGATTGAAACCGGAAAACTCAAGGTTGTTCGCTGGGAAGATGGTAAGCAAGAAACAATAAATTTTTTACGAGAAGGAGATTTTTTTGGTGAAAAGGCGCTGATAGAAGAGACGACAAGATATGCGGATGTAGTCTGCCTGACAGACTGTCATCTGTTTTCGCTTACCCGCCAGGACTTTGACACGCTGGTTCAAAAATCTCCCAAACTGAAGAAGATTATTGAAGACAGAATTAAATCCTACCTCACGGATAGGCCGCCCATCCCTTACACTGAGATTATCAAGCAAGAGCTTGCCGCCTTGAAACAAATAACGGTTGAGCAAGAGGTTCCCGCGGAAAAGTTAAAACCTCCAAAGGAAAGACGAAAATATTCGAGAAAGCTTTCTTCATTTTATCGAAGGCACATCAGCTTTCCTTTCATCATGCAGCATGATGAGATGACTTGCGGGACGACCTGCATTATGATGATCGCGAAATATTACGGTAAAATTTTTTCTTCGAGCAGGCTGAGAGAATTGGCTCATGTCGACCTGAGTGGATCATCGATGGCCAATCTAGCCGCGGCGGCTGAACAGCTCGGTTTTTCTACAAGGGGCTTGAGACTTGATTATGAGGCTTTGATGTCTGCGCCCCTGCCTTGCATCGTGCACTGGCAGGGATATCATTATATCGTGGTTTATAAAATTGACCGGCGACACATCTGGGTAGCCGATCCGGCCATGGGTCTTCGAAAATATGATAAAGAATATTTTTTGGAAAATACCAACGGTATTACCCTGACCCTGGAGCCAACTATCGAATTCGAAAATCAGCCGGAAGATCAGTCATCTTTTAAAAGATTTCTTGAATTCATCATCCCTTATAAATTCATTCTGTTTGAAGTGTTTATAGCCTCTCTTTTACTTAATATTTTTGGCCTGGCCACACCCATCTTCACCCAAAATATCGTGGATAAGGTTTTAATACATCAAAATATCTCCATGCTTAATATCATGCTGATCGGGATGCTGATAGTTCTCGTGTTTCGCGTTCTGACCATGATCATCAGACAGTATTTGATCATCCATACCAGCATGAAAATAGATTTGAGAATGCTGGTCCTTTTTTATAAGCATATGCTTGCCCTTCCCCTGGGATATTTTAAGGTCAGAAAGATAGGCGACTTTATTACCCGTTTCGGCGAGAATATGAAGATAAGGAATTTTTTGACCAACACGGCGCTCACTCTCGTGCTCGATTCAATTCTTATAACCGTTTATCTGTCGCTGATGATGTACTACAACATACAGTTGACCGGACTTGTACTGGTTCTTATTCCGTTTTTTATTATTCTTACCTTACTTTTTACACCGGTGCTCAAAAGGCTCAATATTGATTCATTTACGGCCAGGTCCGAGTCTGAATCACATTTAATTGAGTCCATAACTGCAATTGACACGGTCAAGGCCATGAACATCGAGGTGCCAAGTCGTTGGAAGTGGGAGGATAAATTCGTAAAGAGTCTGAACATTGACTTCAAGCTCTATAATACAAGCATGTACTTTAACTCGCTCGGTGAATTCATAGCCACTTTAAGTACGACTCTTGTTTTATGGTACGGCGCGCATAAAGTCATCCAAGGCGCCATGAGTGTCGGGGCCTTGATGGCTTTCATGGCTTTGATGGCCAGCGTTATTACCCCGATTAACAGGATCATATCGGCCTGGGACGACATTCAGCAAATTCTGGTTTCCATGGCCAGGCTTAACGACGTTTTTTCGGCTGAACCTGAATTTCCGGAATCAATTGAAAAAACCACTGGGCTGGTTTTGAAGGAACCGAGAGGAGACATCGAGTTTGAGGATGTGTTTTTTCGTTACGGGGGGGCGGATGATCCATATATCCTCTCTAAT
>CAZVRN010000417.1:0-2566 GCA_964629485.1 uncultured Thermodesulfobacteriota bacterium
GTCTGTGTGGTCGGCTCGGTAAAAGAGGCGGCCGGGCAAGAAGCATCCAAGGATACAAGTAAGACCAAAGAGCCGGGCAAAGATAAAAATATAACCAAAAAAGCAAAAAAGCAAAATGTTGAAAAACAGGCGGTGGTTCATGAAGGCCGGTTCATTGTCTTTGGAGATTCTGATTTCATCACTAACAGTTACGTGAACGTTCAAGGCAATGGCGACCTTTTTTACAGCGCCATTAGCTGGCTTGCCGGCGAGGGAGACCTGGTCTCCATTCGGCCCAAGGAGATGAAATCGGATCCGCTTATACTTTCACCGCTGCAGGGGAAAATCGTGTTCTGGGTGCCGGTGGTTATCATGCCTTTCATTTTGCTGCTCATAGGACTCCTGGTTATGGTTAGGCGGAGAGGTCGCTGATGAAACCGCGTCAACTAATTATTTACCTGGTGGTTTTCCTTCTTCTTGGCGGGTTTTACCTGTGGTACGATGTGTACTTCAAAGCCAAGGAGACGAAATTTAAAAATGAGCAGGCCAAGCTTTTTGATCTCGATTACGATCAAGTCACAGCCTTCAAGATCGTTAATAATAAATCAGAACTTCAATTGGCCCGCCGGGGAAAGAACGACTGGCGGATTACGAAGCCGGTTGAAACACCGGCCATGGAATGGATGGCCCGAAGTGTGGTTGACCGCTTCCTGGAGACCAAAAAAGAGCGCGCCTTTGAGGCGCCCCTCGCTAAAATGGCTGAATTCGGCCTGGACAAGCCTGCTCAGTCCTTGACTTTCATGTCAGGTTCAAAAAAGCTTGCGCCGACACTCTACGTGGGCGCTAAAAGCCCCCTTGGTGACTACTATTACGCCCGGCTGGGCAAGAGCAAAGAAGTCTTTACCATCGAAGGCTATCTTCAAAAGACACTTGATAAGACCCTTTATGAACTCAGAAAAAAAGACCTGGTTCTCTATGACCGGGACAAGATAGACGGGTTGCGTTTTTTAGCCCCGGACCAGGGAGAATTGAAAAAATCCAAGACAGGTGAATGGATGATCGTCAAGCCGAATTTAGGATTGGCTGACGATGCAAAAGTCGAAAAATTATTCAGGCTGGGGCTGAAAGGAGACATTGAAAAATTCATTACGGATCAAGACGGAAACGAAAAATACGGTCTCGATAAGCCGCAGGTAAAAATGCAGGTCTTAAGCGGAGATAAAGTCGTGGCTGAACTTGCCGTGGGTCGGGCCAGCAAAAAGGCGGCAAAAGGTTCCAAAAAGGCGAAAGAAGAAACTATTGAGGGATACTGGGCCCGGAGCAGTGAAAGACCGGAAGTTTTACTGATCAGCCAGGATGCTTTTTCAGTCCTTAAACAAAAACTTGCTGATTTCAAGGACAAACACCTTGTGAAATTTGAATCCTGGGATGTTGGGTCCGTGGAGATCAGCAGTCCGAAGCAAAAATTCAAGGCTAAGAAAGTCGAAGGCCGCTGGCGGATTACCGAGCCGAAAGAGCACAAATCTCAGGGCAGTCAGATCGAAACCTTTCTCACGGACATCGAGGACCTGGAGTATGTTCAGACCTTTAAATTGAATGATGAAACGATCAAAAAGTATGACCTTGATAAACCGGGGCTGGATATAAGATTAAGTGACACTAAGAAAATGCTGGCCGAGCTCAGGCTTTCCCTGCGGCCTGCTGGTGGAAATCTTGTAGCCGTGAAAGTTGATAACTCGTCCATAGCCCTCATTAAAGCGGATTTTTTGGAAAAATTGCCGCCTGAATTTAAGAAAATTGCCGCTGATTTTAAGAGTGCAAAAACCGCAAAGAAGAATCAGGGAAAATAAAATTAGGTTAATTTTTTTAAAATATGGTAAAATTTGAGATTAAAGTCAATATTTATATAGGATGAAAGAAGGAGAAACGATAGATTATGGCAAGGGTAACCATAGAAGATTGTTTGGAAAAAGTGGAGAATCGTTTCGCGCTCGTTCACCTGGCCGCTCGCCGTGTGCGCCAGATTAGAAGTGGATCTCCTGTTATGTCGGATCGGGATAATAAGGATGTGGTTTTGGCCTTACGAGAGATAGCCAGTGGAGCTATAACAACTGAAAATATCGATCAGTTTGATCGCCAGGGCCAGGATGAGTTGCAACTTTCAGACACAGGAATTGAGACTGAAGAGGATATGGTCTAACCAGATTTCTGTTTTTCCGGTAGTTTGATACCAGGTTAAGGTAAAATGGCAGTAACGCATAAACAGGACTATTATGATGTACTTGGCGTAGACCGGAATGCTGATAGCGAAGAAATTAAAAAGGCATATCGCAAGCTGGCCCTGAAATATCACCCGGACAGAAACAAAGGCGATAAAGAGGCTGAAGAAAAGTTCAAAGAGGCCGCTGAAGCATACGAAGTCCTGCGCGACCCGGAAAAGCGGCAGATTTATGATCAGTTCGGCCATGAAGGTCTCCAGGGAACGGGTTTTAGCGGTTTTCACGGGTTTGAAGATATTTTTTCAAGTTTTTCGGATATTTTTGATGACTTCTTCGGGATGGGGCGACGGCGTTCACGTTCCTGGTCA
>CAZVRN010000418.1:0-2551 GCA_964629485.1 uncultured Thermodesulfobacteriota bacterium
TCCTCGAAGACAAAAAAGCCTTGTCGGAAATTCCTTTTATCCGACGTATGAATCACAAATCAACCCTTTGTCAGCTCATCAGCCTGGTTCGAAGTTTTGACTGGACAGTTGGCGCGGATGTCGATGATTTTTTGGGGAACAACTGCGCTTCGATTATAGGACTGTGCGACATACCCGAATTCATGAAAAACGGGACCTTCAGGAGCATTGTCTGGACCAAGAGCAGGGCGGACGGGAAAAAATATGAAAATTCCATCCCCCGTCTTCCCACCGGGAAATACGAGGCCCTGGTCATGGCTCCCCTGGTTTACAATCCCTTTGACCCGGACATCGTGCTTATTTATGCCAACCCGGCCCAGATGATGCTGCTTATTAACGCCCTCCAGTTTGAGGATTATGAGGTCATGGAGTTTTTCTGCGTCGGTGAAACATCCTGTGCTGACGCCATCGCCAGGTGCTACCTGACCGGCAAACCTTCCCTGACCATCCCCTGTTACGGGGAGCGCCGCTACGGCCACGCCCAGGATGACGAGCTGGTTATGGGTATCCCGGCCGACATGATGGACAAGGCGCTCAGGGGCCTGGAAGCCCTGTATCGGAGGGGTATCCGGTATCCCATCAGTTTCGCGGGGGCCGAAGGCGATGTAACCCACGCCTTTCCCGAGACTTATGGCGGCCAGCAAAGATACGCGGATTTAAGGGGAAACGATAACCGGCTGCTCCTGGGGGTAACAGGCGGAATCGCCACCGGAAAAACCACGGTCGCCAAGATGCTGGAAGAACTGGGCGCGCCGATTATTGATTTTGATGTTTTAAGCAGGGTGGTCGTGGAGCCGGACAAGCCCGCCTGGCAGGATATCGTCTCCTTTTTCGGCGAACAGGTCCTTCAGGAAGACAGGACTCTCGACCGGAAAAAGCTCTCTGAAATCGTATTTCGAGACATGGAAAAAAGAAAGAAACTCGAGAGTTTTATCCATCCAAGGATCGGCCTTGAATTCCAGAGGCTGGTCGAAGAGTACACGAGCAAGGACCCGAACGCCATTATCCAGGTTGTCATCCCCCTGCTGATAGAAACGAACATGCACCCCATCTTTCACAATCTTCTGATGGTTTACACGCCGGAAGAAGTGCAGATCAAACGGCTGATGGAGCGCGATAACATCACCGAAGAAATGGCCAGGAACATGGTCAGGTCACAGTTGTCTGTCGAGGAAAAGAAAGGGTACTGTGATCTTTTGATTGACAATTCCGGATCGCTTGAAGAGACTCGCCGCCAGGTGGAGGAACTCTGGGAGCGCTTAAAAAAGATTCAGCAGGAAAATAAAAAAAAGAAAGGGTAGCGCTTTGGGACCTCATATTCTCTAACCGAACAGATAACAGGAGAAAAAAATGGTTTTGCGTTTTTTAAGGAATAAAGTGGTTGAAGTAGAGCCTGTTGCGGACGGACAATTGCTGGTAACATGGAAGCTGACTGACGATTTACTGGAGGCCGGGATGCAAGTCAAGGTTCAGCCTCCGGACCTCGAGATCACCGAGGCCAGCGCCGATATCAAGCGGTGCCCGCACCGGGAATGTGTGGCGGCCCCGGATTTAATGGAAAAGGTTGAAGGTGTCAGGATCGGCTCCGGACTCCGCAAGATCGTACGCGGCTTGCTGGAGGGCCCTGACGGCTGTCCAGTCCTTTCAGCCGGTGTTTTGGAATGCTGCAACGCAGTTATACTGCATTTTACGCGTCCTGGCATCCAGGCTGGTGACGGGCTGAAATTAAGCGAGGAAGAGAGCATAGCCAGGTCGCGCGAGAACCTGAAAAATAATCCCAGACTGGTGCGAAGCTGCATTGCCTTTGCCGATGACAGCCCTATTATGCAGGGTCTCGATCTATAAGGAGCAAGCCGATGATTACTTTTAGCCGAAGTTCACTGGTGGGGGCGGAATTCCCGGATGAAAATACGGTGCGCTTTCACGGTGTGCAGGAAGATCATATCTATGACATGGAGATACTGTTTGACGTCCGCATCTCGGACGGGGAAATTTTAAATATCAAGGGATGGATGAAGCGGTATACCACGCCGATCTGCCCCAAGGCGGTTGATGTCCTCCAGACAGCCGTGGGGATGTCCCTCCGGGAAGACGGCTGGGACTCAAGAATCATGAGAGAAATCGGGCGCAAGGGCTGTGAGCATTTTGCCGAGATCCTGATAGAGTGCGGCCGGTGTCTTGACCAGGCCTGCATGTCCAGGGATATGTACGGGCCCGTCATGCAGGACCCGGCCATGGACCAGTATGAACTCACCGGGAGCTGGGTCAAGGAACACCCGGTGCTCAAGGGTACCTGTATGGCCCGAAAATAAGAGGTGTAAAGATGCGCGTTGATTTGCATATCCATACCAGCCCCCGCTCGCCATGCAGCCATATCGACCCCCCTGACCTTGTCCGGGAGGCCAAACGGCTGGGCCTGGACGGCTTTTGCCTCACCGAACACCAAGTTATCTGGGACCCCGAAGAAGTGGAAGAACTGGCCCGGGGGCAGGATATAACAGTCTTCAGAGGC
>CAZVRN010000419.1:0-2521 GCA_964629485.1 uncultured Thermodesulfobacteriota bacterium
CGGCTTGAGCCTGGCCGGATGCGGCCCAAGCATTTCAGAGACCAGAAGGGTCGAAATAAAGCCGCCTTCAAAAATCAAGCTTCCTGTCGAGGCGCCACCCCGAAAAGCTTACCCCCTCTCCGGAAAATCTTACACCATCAATGGCCAGCGTTACTGGATTCTGGCCTCAGCCCAGAGTTATGTCGAGGAAGGGCTCGCCTCCTGGTACGGCCGGGATTTTCACGGCAAAAAAACAGCCAGCGGGGAACGGTATAACATGCATGACTTGACCGCGGCTCATAAAACCCTGCCCCTGGGCACCTGGGTCAAAGTTACCAATCTCTCCAACATGAAAAGTATCACGGTCAAGATTAATGACCGGGGACCCTTTGTAAAGGGGCGCATCATCGATTTGAGCTATGTAGCCGCAAAACAGCTCGGTCTTGTCGGCGCGGGCACGGCCTGGGTTCGCGTCGAGGCCCTGGGGGCGGCTGAAAAACGAAAGATTGGCGGGAAGATGACTACTGTCCTTGTTCAGCCAAAGAGCTACAAAGAGGGACGGTTTACAGTTCAGGTCGGGGCTTTCAGGGAAAGAGAGAATGCTGAGAAACTGCGCGCCAGATTGAAAAAAAGATATAGTCGCGTCTGGATAGAAACTTTCAAAACAGGCAATGATACCTTTTACCGCGTGCGCGTATCTGAAAAAAATACCATCGGCCAGGCCTTAGACCTTCAGGACAAACTGGAAAAGGAAGGATTTAAAGACTGCTTTGTCGTAGCTCGTTAACTCCTGAGAACGCAGGTTATCGTTTAGAGACCAACGACTTATTATAACTAGTCATCCAGAGCGCCGTTAATCTTTCGGCGCAAGACCCCGGAGGTTTTAAAAACCACGACCTTCCGGGCGCGAAGCTGGAGATCCTGATTTGTTTGCGGGTTGCGCCCCCGGCGCGGCCGTTTGTGTTTGACTACGAACTTTCCAAAACCGCTAATAAGTATATTTTCTTCCTGAGCCAGGGTCTTCTTGATGATTTCAAGGAGGTTTTCCACGACCTCTCGGGATCGGCTTTTACTCAGCCCTGTTTTCTCGTAGACCTGGGCAATTATCTTCTCCTTTGTAACGGCCATAAACCCGGCTCCTTTCATTTAAATCCCCTTAAGCGGGAAGCTTGTGGTTACATATATAGCTTATATGCCTTATAAAAAAGGCCGTGTCAATAATTTTTTTTTACTAACAGCCCGGCGCATGGTCCTGAAAGCCTTTAAAGCGGATTGTTTCCAGAGGCCAATCCTTCATGCCGCACATGCCGCCTGAACCCTTGAAAACCGTCTTGTTAAAAAGGACACCGGACCATATAACACTAGTTTGAGCCCTCCCAAGGACTTTATCCTTTAGCTGAACCGATGGCTGAGACGCGCTATTTTTCACTTAGGCGGCGTATCCAGGAAAGGCACGACTTTCTCCCAGACCTGCCGGGCCAGGCTGCTAATATCCAGCGTTCCGTCCAGCCTGACGATATTCGGGTCGGAAAGCTCCTCATAACGCTTCCTGACCGCGGCCAGGTAGTCGGCCTGTTCGTAGCCCTTGTTCGCCTCCTCCTTCCTGTTCATATTAATCCTGAGACGGCCAACTTCCGGACTGACATCAAGTATGATGACCAGGTCGGGAACCGGAAATCCTGAATTCAGCGAACGTATCCGTTCCGGGTCCAGGCCTAAGGCTGACTGGTAGGCGATGTTGCTGTAATAATACCGATCGGCAACAACCACGGCCTTCCGTTTCAGCGCCGGGTTGATATTGCGCTGAACGTCCTCGCGTCGATCCAGGATAAAATAGTTCAGTTCCTCTTCCGGCGAGATACCCTGCCGGCCGTGAAGGGCGATATCTTTAATTTTTTGACCCCACGGCCCTGAAGTGGGTTCCTTGACATAGACTGCTTCAAAGCCTTCTTTCTCAATTCGTTCTTTTAAAAGAAAAGCCTGTGTGGTTTTGCCAGCTCCGTCAATTCCCTCAAGGACAATAAAAAGACCCTTCTTGAGGCATCGGCGGTCGTGGTGAATATTAGCCTGAGTCATCTTTTTTCAAAAACTTTAGTTAAAGCCGCCTTTTTCCCGGAGTTCGCATCATGAACGGTAATTTGAAGTGTATAGCTTCCAGCGGGTAATTCCCTGAAATTAAATGTGAAAAACATGGGATATTCGGTCTGTATGGATCGAGACTGCACCTGGTACCGGGCGAAGTTTTTCTGGCTTCCCAGGACTTTGCCTTTCTTATCCAGGACCGCAAAATCGGCAAACAACTTGAAGTTATAGAACAGACCGGTTTTTTTAATGGTGTAGCCCACTGGTTCGAAATATATGAGGATGGGTTCAGCCGGGTCAAAGACATTGCTTCCCCGGGGGTCATACATGCCGTAACCTTGCGGCGGTTCGGTAATCCAGGTGATGTTGTTCAGCGTCAGGGGGGCCTTGTTGAAGGTTTCTTCAAGGGCCTGCCGCAAGTCGGCGATGGCTTGCGTATAGTCTTCGTTCATAAAACTGA
>CAZVRN010000420.1:0-2515 GCA_964629485.1 uncultured Thermodesulfobacteriota bacterium
TATACCTGGTTATAAGACAAACCATGGAAACATGATACCCCCCTCGACCCCCAAGCTTCTTTAGCTTAAACTGTTAGCAACAAATAATTTGTCCGCTTATCCCATTTCTCCTGTAACAACTCCGCCCGTCTCACGGTCCCCACCTCCCAGGATTCCATTTCAACCGGACAGTTTATGTGCTCCCAACACTCCCAACATCGTTTCAAAAAAAAATAGATAAAAGTCGCAAAATATCTTAGTATTAATGAAACTGGAAAGCAGATATGCGCAACCTGGTCAGAATTGCATGGCAGAGGATCAAGAACCTGGCAGGATCGAAACGCGGCGCGGTTTCCGATCTGAGCGGAGAGAGTTCCCCCACCATACCTCAAAACATTGGCCGGTACACCGTAGTGCAGGAGCTGGGTCGCGGAGGCATGGGCGTGGTCTACCTGGGCCGGGACCCGTTTATCGAGCGCCTGGTGGCTATAAAGACTTCCAAGACGCCTCCTCCATCGGACCGTAATGGTTTTGAAAAGTTCCGCCGGTCTTTTTTCCACGAAGCCCGCGCGGCCGGCAAGCTTGATCACCCCAACATTGTCTCGGTTTTTGACGCGGCCGTGGAGGGTGACCAGTGCTACCTGGTCATGGAATACGTGGATGGAACGACCCTGAAAGGATACTGCCAGGCGGGGAATCTTCTTTCAGTGAGCCGGGTGGTCAAGGTCATCTTCAAGTGTGCCAAGGCCCTGGAATACGCCCATCAAAACGGGGTGATTCACCGGGATATCAAACCGGCCAACATCATGATTTCAAAAAACGGCCAGGTCAAAATCACGGATTTCGGTATTGCCGCCGTGGGAGAATCCGCGGATTCTCCGAAAAAAGGCGCGGTGACCGCGTCTATCGCCTACGCCTCGCCTGAAACGCTTCGGCAGGAACCGCCCGGGCCTCAATCGGACATTTTTTCGCTGGGAGCCGTGGCCTATGAGCTTCTCACCGGCGTGAAGCCGTTCGCGGCTAAAACGGATGTGGCAACGTTTTACAAGGTAAGCCATGAAGACCCGGAGCCGATCAAGGCGCACAGGCCGGACGTACCGGAATCCCTTGAGCGTGTCGTATTCCGGGCCCTTAGAAAGGACCCGCGCGACCGTTATCAGACCGGGACGCAGA
Source organism: uncultured Thermodesulfobacteriota bacterium (assembly GCA_964629485.1). GTDB lineage: Bacteria > Desulfobacterota > Desulfarculia > Adiutricales > JAFDHD01 > JAFDHD01. The sequence goes on from CAZVRN010000420.1 coordinate 1,153, forward strand.
TGGCCGCCGAACTGGTTTCATCATTCGGGCATCTGCGGTTCCTGGAAGAAGAAATTAATTTTGAAAAAAAGTATAACGCGATCAAAAACATCGCCTTTTTCAAAAATTTCAGTTCCAGCGAGTTGGTCGAAATCCTGAAATTTACCCAATGGATCAAATACGACTCGGCCATGAACATCATTAAAGAAGGAGAGATCGAGAACTTCTTTTACGTCATCGTGGCCGGCGAAGTCCTGGTCAAAAAACGCGGCCAGCAACTGGCGGTTTTAGGGAAGGGTGACTGTTTCGGTGAAATGGCCTATGATGGAAACAGGCCCCGAACCGCGACCGTCCAGGCGGCAAAAGACACGATTGTCATGAAGATCGGAGCGTCCTTCATTGACCAGACGTCCCTTGGCACTCAGCTTCGTTTTCACAAAATTTTCAACCAGAGCTTGATCAGGCGCCTGGCCCGCACTACTGACAAATACATAAAAACCGTTTAAAAAAAACCTCTTAAGAACCTCGTCCTTTAGCGAACCTGTTGTCAGGCTTTCGCGATTTCAACAAAATTACTCCTTCTTAAGCGATCTTGATTAATAAACAAAAACGGCATCCGATTCCATGGCTTCGACATTCAAGGCCCCGGCCGCGGTGGTCTGGGCGCTTTCAATCAAGTCTGACTCGGGGATATTGCGCTCCTTGATGCAGGGAACACAAACCAGCAGTTTCCCGCCCTGTTCCATAAAGCTTTGCATGAGTTCTTTGAGCGGGGGGAATCCGCCGCCGGGGAGCATGTGATCCAGGAATCCTTTTTGGGCCAGATAAACCCCGTTTGCCTGCAAGACCACGGTCGCCTTGATGTCCATTGCCAGGGCCGCGTTGGCCATGACGAAAGGCAGGTGCGCCTTTTCTGAATCTTCGTAGGCATGGGTGCAGATATACATAACTTTTTCTTCTTGTTCCGGCATTTTCATTTCTCCTTTTTTTGTGAATTTCAGATCGAGATATCGGCTAAAGGTCCGGCCTTGCCCTCATTTTACGGACCTGGCTATAACCGCAGACAAGTCTTCCACATCCGCTCCTGACTTTCTTAGATTGCCGAGGCAAATGGGACACATAGCCACAATAGGTGCTCGGGTGGATTGCAGCTCTTTCACCCTCCTTTCCATGACTTCCCTGGACAAGGCTGGTGAAACGGATTCTGCCGGCCCTCCGCAGCAACTGGTGAATGTTCCGGAATTCCGTACCTCGTCCACCGTAACGCCCAGATTGGCCAGGACATTTCTGGGGACATCGGAGAGTTCAAGGTACCTTCCATAAAAGCAGGGGTCATGGAGGGTAATATGGACCCCGGTGCCATTCTCCGAGCTCAGGTTGATCA
>CAZVRN010000421.1:0-2499 GCA_964629485.1 uncultured Thermodesulfobacteriota bacterium
TCCATACAGTCCGCCACAAACCCTTGCCCATTATTCACGTGTGTTGAAGTTTTCCAGGTGTTGTAGGCGAATTGAATCTCATGACACGTACTGCAAAAGCCCGGTGTCGAGGTGCGGACCATTGTATAGTATGACAGGCTGAAGACCGGGAAACCCACTATCAGGCCGATGCTGACGTAGATGACCGGCTTGACCACTCTTATCAATAATGCCTTTCGAGGCCGGAACTTCATGCGTCTCCCTTAGCCCATAAAAACGTGCAGTTTATCCCCTCTCGCTGAAACGTCACCGCTCCCGCTGTCTAATCCGACTGGCTGTCAGCTTGGTAAGTAATGAATTGGCTTTTTAATAATATTATGAAAATTTTTCAGAAAAAACAAGGCTAAACGGACCCTGGGCTGAGGCTTTCAAAACTCACGCGATTGTCATTGCTTGCCGCAAATTCTTCATTACAGGCCGGCGGGTATATTTCGGCTATGTACCTGTTGGCCTCTTCCATATCACTGATCCCGGCCAGGGCCGGTTCTTTCGGCAGCCGCTTCTGGTGGGTACGAAAGGCCCGTTCACAAATACCCGGCAGACAAGCCGCCTCATCCTGAGTTAATCTCTGCTCTTGCCAACCATAGTATGCCTCTTCAAATCCCATCATCCGGGTCTCCGGTAACAACTCCGTCCGTCTCATGGTCTCCACCTCCCAGGATTCCGTTTTGACCGGACAGTTTATCTGCTCCCAACATTTTGTCCGGTAAATGTGGAACATTGCATATTATTGTGTTAATATATTTATTAATTGCGAAAACTGACTAAAACAGGTTGCTTAACCGCCCGCCGAGGCTTTTTGTCAAGCAGACATTGGAGGGAGAAGATTAAATGAGCCGGATTATTATTTATGGAAAGGACGGTTGACCCTATACCAGTGAAGCCAGGTCGGCTTACGGGGCGGAGGCCGTCTACTTTAACGTGAAAAAAGACCGGCAAAAACTTAACGAGATGCTTAAATACAGTGAGGGACGCAGGTCTGTGCCGGTCATTGTGGATCGCGGCAAAGTTACCGTCGGTTACGGGGGAGGTTCGTGAGGCGTCTGACCCGGTGAGTTCACCGGCCAAGTAAAGCGCGAATAGAGGAAAATTGCATGAAAATAAAAGAGGAAATCGCCAAGGCTCAGGCTATTACCTTGAAAGGCCACATCCAGTATATGGATGATTCCGTGGTCAGTAAGACAATCATTGATAAGGAAACAGGCAGTCTGACCTTGTTCGCTTTTGACGCGGGCCAGGGGCTGAGCGAACACACCGCTCCTTTTGATGCTGTCGTGGAGATATTGGAAGGGGAAGCAAAAATCAATATCGCTGGGCAGGAAATAACAGCGCAGGCCGGTCAGATAGTTGTCATGCCGGCCAACATCCCCCATTCACTTCAGGCTGAAAAAAAATTTAAGATGATGCTCAGCATGATACGGTCTTAAAGGGCTTGATTCGAGACAGAAAGGACCGGGCGGTGGCTTCGCCCGGTCCTTTTTATGCCTTTGAAAGCTCGAACGAAAAGCCTTCTTAAATTCAGCTACAACCTTGACGGATCGAAGAAGTACTTCTCAAGTCTATCTTTTTATAGCTGAAGGTTTTCGATAACAGTCGCCACGCCCAGACCGCCGCCGCAGCAGGATCCGAAGACACCATACTTGCCGTTGTTGCGGATCAGGTAGCGCATGGCCCACATGCCGATTCGGGCTCCGGAAGCGCCGTTCGGGTGACCGATGGAAACAGCGCCGCCATAAGGGTTCCATTTTTCCATGTCAATTTTGCCGCCGGTCTGGTTTTCGATCTCCTTGATCACGGCCAGGTTCTGAACGGCGAATGCCTCGTTGCACTCCATGACATCCATGTCAGAAAGCTTCAACCCGGCACGCTCAATAGCCTTGGGTATGGCGTAGGCCGGAGCAATACCCATGATCTTGGGGTCTACGCCGTAATCCGCGCCCGAGAGCCACTTGGCCATGGGTTCATAACCCAGCTCTTTTGCTTTTTCCGCGGTCATCATCAGGACGAACGCACTTCCGTCGTTGCGGCCGGAAGAGTTGCCCGCCGTAACGGTTCCGTCCTTCTTAAAGGCCGGAGGTAGCTTAGCCAGGCCTTCCAGGGTCGTGTCAGCGCGCGGCTGCTCATCCACCTTGAACACGATTTCCGGGGTTTTCCTGGTTGCCGGGATGGTGATCGGGATAATTTCATCATCAAAATACCCGGCGTCCTGGGCCGCTTTAACGCGCATCTCGCTGTTGTATGCAAACTCATCCGACGCTTCGCGGGGAATATTATACATAACCTGCAGGTTTTCCGCGGTCAGCCCCATACCAATGCATTCTTCAGGAACAGGGGAAAGCATCTGGGGAATGGGCGTCGGGGGAATAAGGCGGTAGGGCGGAAGAGACATGGAAAACTTTGCCGCAACCTGGCTGTAGGATTCCATGCCGCCGGCAATAATGATATCCGCCTGATTTGCTA
>CAZVRN010000422.1:0-2482 GCA_964629485.1 uncultured Thermodesulfobacteriota bacterium
AGTAAAAACTTCCTCAACGCTGAGACCTCTATCCCCTGTTTCCAGTTGAAAAAGGACCTGGAGGGAAATTTCCCGCGCTTTCCGTCGAGCTCCGATAATCAATTTTCTGTCCGGGGAACTGTTTAGGAAGAGAAAGCCTTTAAAAGGTTAACCATCTCAATAGCCGAGACAGCGGCCTGCCACCCCTTATTACCCGCTTTGGTGCCTGCCCTTTCGATAGCTTGTTCAATCGTATCAGCGGTTATGATTCCATACGAGAGATAAACTCCCGTTTCAAGACTCGTCGCGGCAATTCCTTTACTCACTTCAGCGGCGACGTATTCGAAATGAGGTGTTGCCCCGCGGATAACCGCGCCCAAACAGATTACAGCGTCGAATAACTCACTTTTGGCCATTTTTTTGGCGGCAAAGGGTATCTCAAAGGAACCTGGCACCCGCACAACGGTGATATCCTCCTCGCTGGCGCCTGAACGTTTCAGGGCGTCCAGTGCTCCGGAAAGGAGTTTGTCAGTGATAAAATCGTTAAATCGTGAAACCACCAAGCCAAATTTTAATCCGGTGGCATTGAGATGACCTTCGTATTGTTTTGTCGCCATTTTCCCCTCCTAATCAATCATTGTCAGCCGATGACCCATTTTGTAGCATTTAGTACGCATATAGCGAATGTTTTCAGGTGTAGGTGGAATTTCAATTGGCACTCTTTCGACCACGGACAAACCATAACCTTCAAGCCCGATCATTTTCTTAGGATTGTTGGTTAAAAGCCTCATCTGCCTGACACCCAAGTCAGCTAATATTTGAGCCCCGATACCGTAATCCCGGCGATCCGCTGGAAAACCGAGAGCCTCATTCGCTTCAACTGTATCTTTGCCCTGGTCCTGCAGTTCATAGGCCCTGAACTTGTTCACTAAACCGATACCCCTACCTTCTTGATGAAGATAAAGTAGGACTCCCTTGCCTTCCTTTTCGATCATCTTCAAAGCAACTTGAAGCTGATCCCCACAGTCACATCTCAGCGATCCAAGGGCATCACCAGTAAGGCACTCAGAATGAACACGAACTAATGTAGGTTCGTCCGGTGTAATGTCCCCTTTTACCAGGGCAATGTGCTCGTAAGAATCAGCGTCATTGGTATAAGCAATGGCCGTAAAATCACCGAATTTAGTTGGCAATTTGGCCGTGGCCATACGATGAACCAAGCGTTCGTTTTTCATCCGGTAAGCAATAAGATCAGCGATACTTATAATTTTGAGGTTATTTTTGGCGGCGAATATCTCCAAGTCGGGCATCCGGGCCATGGTTCCATCGTCATTCATGATCTCGCAAATGACGCCGGCCGGCTTGAGACCAGCCAAACGGGCCAAATCAACCGAGCCTTCAGTTTGCCCAGTCCTGACCAGAACCCCGCCTTCCCTGGCTTTGAGCGGAAAGACATGCCCGGGCTGAACCAGATCATCCGGCTTAGCATCATCGTCAACCGCCGTCAGAATGGTAGTAGCGCGGTCTGCGGCGGAAATACCCGTCGTAACTCCCCGCCTGGCTTCAATGGAAACCGTGAAAGCGGTCTCAAAACGTGAGGTATTATGCGAGACCATCATGCGCAGACCCAGTTGGTCAATCTTCTTGGGAGGCAGGGAAAGGCAAATCAGACCTCGTCCTTCTTTTGCCATAAAATTAATAGCTTCCGGTGTCACTTTTTCGGCTGCCATTGTCAGGTCGCCCTCGTTTTCCCGCTGTTCATCATCCACCAGGATAACCATTTTGCCAGCACGAATATCATCAAGGGCTTCATCTATAGTTGAAAGAGGCATTTTTTAGCTCCCTTATCGAATAAAGCCATGTTCGGCTAAAAAATTTTTATTCAATCCAACATCAGGACCTTGATGGCCCACAAAACGGGCCACATATTTCCCAATAAGATCGGTTTCAAGATTCACGTAAGCTCCGACTTTTTTCAAGTTCAGTGTTGTTACCGCTGCTGTATGGGGAATAATATTAACAGTAAATGCTTCGGATCTTACCTCGTTAACGGTCAGGCTGATCCCCTCTACGGCAATCGAACCTTTTTCAATAACATAAGCCTGGAGCGCTTTAGGCAGACCAATGGTCAATATCACTGACTTATCTTTTTCCCGGCCGCTGATGACCTTGCCCACTCCGTCCACATGCCCGGTAACGAGATGTCCGCCTAACCGATCAGAAAGCCTCAGGGCTCGTTCGAGATTAACCAGTTGGCCAATTTTATAATCCCTCAAGGTCGTTCGCGAGACGGTTTCAGTGGAAACATGCGCTGAAAATGAGCGGTCGTGTGCCGCAATTACAGTCAGGCAAGCGCCGGAAACCGCAATGCTTTCCCCGATGGCCAGGGGGTCATCCCAATCGAAGCCGGCCTCAATGGTGAGTCTCACCTCACCACCGAGGGGAACTTTTTCAGTGACCCGTCCCAGTCCTTGTATAATTCCCGTAAACATTCAAATATACT
>CAZVRN010000423.1:0-2441 GCA_964629485.1 uncultured Thermodesulfobacteriota bacterium
GGAGCTACATCAGTATACACCTTCGGAGTGTTACCCATGTTTTAAAACTACATAAACAGCCTTCTTACTCATTTGAATGTTTTTCTGCCATATGATAAAAAGAAAATAACGTGTCGCAAGGGTTACTCGTTTATAACCGCAAAAACTTTAACTTGATATCAGGCGGGCATCATTATTTTAAAAATAACGAATAGGTCTTAACTAATAGGAGATAAAAGATGGTAACTACTGATCAGGATCTTGAACGCCGAATCCAAACCCTGGCGCAATGGATGTACGAAGCTAAAAGGCTCGTTGTTTTCACTGGGGCTGGTATCAGTACTGATTCGGGGCTTCCTGATTTTCGTGGTCCTGATGGGATTTGGACCCGAAGGGACAAAGGTCTGCCTGCGAAATCCATCAGTAAAGACTGGACAGACGTAGAGCCCAGTGCCGGTCATATGGCTATTTATGATCTTTATAAAATGGGGAAGCTTTATTTTTTAATTTCCCAGAATATTGACAACCTGCACATTAAATCCGGCATTCCCATGGATTTGCTGGCTGAACTACACGGAAACCTGGCCAGGCTCAGGTGCAAAAAGTGCGAGAAAACCTATCCAAAGTCAGAGGGGATTGAAAAGTGTGAATGCGGGGGCGATTTGAAGTCAAGCGTGGTGGACTTTGGTGATTCTCTCCCCTCAAAAGATCTTATGGATTCTTTTGAGCATTCTCAAAAATGCGATTTATTCATTGTGGTGGGCTCAAGCCTGGTGGTTACACCAGCCGCTACGATGCCCCGTGTGGCACTGGAGGCCGGTGCAAAGCTGGTCATCATCAACCGGGGAGAAACACCTTATGACCATGCGGCTCATTTGCGATTCAATGAGGGTATTGGACAGGTTCTCCCTAAAGCTGTACAATTACTTAAAGAAAAAATCACCAGTTGAGGAGTGTTACCGGGGTTTCCGGCCTGATTTTGATTGAATTCGAGTGATGAGGAGATTTGACATGAACACCAGGAAAGTGAAAATAAAGTGTATTGACGGTTCGACCTTGCGAGGCAAGATCAACATTGGTGCGAAGTCAACCCGCCTTTCCGATTGGTTCTATCTCAATAAAGATCAGTTTATCACTGTATTTGAGGCCACCCTGGAGGGTGAAACAGATCAGGTCCTTATCTTGAACAAAGATAATATAATATGGGTAATGCCCATAGAAGAATAAGGCGCGAAGCCCGCGAAGTGTCTGTTTTACAGTTATACTTTTCTTAATCCATGGCCTGCTCAACTCTTGGGCAAGAACCGGAGATAAGACCTCTGCAAAACCACTAATTTTGTTGAAATCGCAGAAGTTGATAATGAGTGCAGTCAAAGGGCGAAATTTCGCAGAGATTAATCTGAGATAGTTTCGACTTTAGTCGACAGGTTGGCAAAAAAAGGGTCAAGTGGCAAGCTCTCCGTTTATAAAATATTCTTTTTTATTTATACCGGTTGTTTTCATCTCCGAGCCGGATTGGCCGGTTAAGGCGGTGGTGTGTTGGGAATGGACATCTTTGAAATAGTTTGTCGGAAGTGCGCCGCTCTGACCAGGTAGTCTGGCTCAGGCTTTGAAACATGAACCCCGCCCTTCATACGGATGCCGCCGGGTTCATGGTTATCATAGTATGATTTTGGAAGTACTTCCGGCAACCGGCGGCGCATCGGCGTAGCCTGCCCATATTTATGTGCCCGTCTATCTGCATCACGAGCGAGCTGGTAGATGATATGCCGGATCGCCTTGATACCATCTTAACTGAATTTGAAGAGGAGATGGGCATATAAGTTTTAAGACGGAATAAGTGATTTCGTAGCGTAAAACACGGCATGAGTCATATAATATGAGCCCTGAACTTGAGCGTGAGATCCAAGCGCTAAAAAAACGTAGGATTATTGCCAACCCTTACCGGGCAGGCCGAACCATGACCATGAGCCGTCATGGGATCGTTGCTTCCTCGCACACGCTCGCCTCTCTGGCCGGTCTGGATATTCTTCGAAGCGGCGGCAGCGCCATGGACGCGGCTGTCGCGGCTGCCGCGGTGCTGGCTGTAGTTGAACCGATGATGACTGGTTTGGGAGGAGACGTTTTCTTTTTGTATTACGAGGCCGCTACCGGGAAAGTACATGGCCTCAATGGAAGCGGGCGGTCTCCCCTGGGTCTGTCCAGGGATTACTTTCGGGAAAAGAAACAAAGAAGAATCGATCTTAATGCCTGGGAGGCAGTGACCGTTCCGGGTGCTGTTGATGCCTGGGCTCAGGGGCTTTCCCGTTTTGGGACCAAGACCATGGCCGAAGTACTGGCCCCGGCAATTCGTTATGCCGAGGAGGGGTTTCCAGTGACAGAGGTTGTTAGTCGTGTCTGGAGCATGTTCGCCCGGTCTTTGGAAGATGATTCATGGGCCAGACAGACTTACCTGGTCAATG
>CAZVRN010000424.1:0-2424 GCA_964629485.1 uncultured Thermodesulfobacteriota bacterium
CTTTAATCCGCTTTTGTGCGAACAGGATGAAATCTCTTGAGAGGCCTCGTTTAAGTTTTGAGCCATGGTACGCCCGGGCCTGTCCGCCAATATTTATTTATTACTGTAAGGTCTTGCCCAGCGCTCTTCTTAAGGCCGACCTGGCCAGGAGACGTGTGGAATCCAGGGTGGGCAGAGGGCAGTCGCTCGGGTCCACGATCAAGGGAATTTCCGTGCACCCCAGGATAACGGCCTCGCAGCCCCGGTCTTTGAGTTTCGCAATCACCTCGTTGAAGTACAATCGGGACCTTTCCGGGAATATCCCGTTGACCAGTTCCTTGAAAATAATATCATTGATGCGTTCCCGGTCTTCCCCGTCCGGGATCTCGCAGGTCATGCCGAGTTTCTGAAGGGCCTCCGGGTAAACCGGACCGGTCATGAGATATTTCGTTCCCAGGACGCCGAGGTGTTTTACGCCTTTGCGCCTGGCTTCCGCTCCAACCGCATCCGCAATGTGAATCCAGGGTATCGGGGACTCAAGGATCACGCGGTCAAAAGCCGCGTGAATGGTGTTATCAGGGCTGATGGCGAATTTCGCTCCGGCCTCGGCAACAATATACGTTGAAGAAAGCATCAGTTGTGCTACGAGGTCCCAGTCTCCGTGGCGAATACCAATCAGGTATTCCGCCAGGGGATGGGTGTGCATGGTGATCTCCGGGTGGTCATGCTCGGCCATCTCAGATCCAGCCTCCCTGCAGATGGTTCTGTAACAGAGAGCCGCTCCCTCCGCACTGCAAGCCACGATTCCTATATGTTCCGCCATGATTTGCTCCTGATCTTGCGATGGGAATTAATGGTGGAAAAACAAGACGGCAGTCCCGCCTTCACCTCACCGAACCTGACTCATTATCTAAAACCGAGCGAAAAAGTCCATAAAAATCTAGAAGTCCCGGATCATAAATTCCATATCAAGACCTCTTAAGAACTTCGTCCTTTAGCCGAACTTCATTGTCAGGCTTTCGCGACCTCAACAAAATTACTCGTTCTTAAGAGGTCTTATGCCAAAAAAGTGGTCTAAGCGAACCGGCCGGTGCGCCGGGCTGCGTCTTGCCCGCCGATGAAGAGGCCGGCGGGAGCTAGGCTGCTCCCTGATTGAGTTCATCCAATTCTTCTCTTGTTTTTCACAAAATTTCGTATATACTGCCTTCCGAAAAAAAAATTAAACATGAAAGGCCTTTCTGCCCCGATGACCGCTAATATTTATCTGCAAGACTGTTTCAAGAGTTACACCCTTGACCAGGACAAGGTGTTGTCCCCGGAAGAAACCGTGGCCCGGGTCAAGAAAAAGCTGGCCCAAGCCCATATAAACATCCTTGAAAAGACGGAACGGATTGATAACGGCCGGCTGGATATCCCGGTCTTCCTCAGCATCCTTGGCCAGGATGCGCTCGATGTCATGCCGACCAAGAAACAGATGGGCAAAGGGGCAACCCCTGCCCAGTCCGAAGCCTCCGCTGTTATGGAGCTGGTTGAGCGTTACAGCTTTTTCTATTTTGTCCATCATGAACCTTTTATCTCAGGTACCTATGACGAACTTCAGGACCGGGCCCTTCCCTTTGAACACCTGGCCGCTTCGGTGCATCATAACCCGGATGACCTGGACCGCGCGCGGCAGGCCCTGTCCGGGCTGAAATTATCCTGGACGCCCGCCTACAACCTGACCCGGGGGCGGGAATATCTGGTTCCCTTTAACTGGTTTTACCAGATTAATGAGTTCAACGGACCGGCCGCCGGAAACACCATGGAGGAGGCCCTGATGCAGGGCATCTGCGAGGTGGTGGAGCGCCATGTCTCTGCCTTGATCTGCCGAAACAGACCGAACCTGCCCTTTATCAATCCGGCTTCTCTCAAGAGCCCCATAGCCAAAGAACTGGTTCGAAAATTTGAGAAGGCCGGTGTCAAGCTTTTTATCAAGGATTTTACGCTGGACATGGGTGTGCCTTCGGTCGGCGCCTTGGCCTATGACCCGGAAACTTTTCCATTTCTTTCTGAAATCGTTTACACGGCCGGGACTGCCTCGGACCCTGAAAAGGCCTTTATCCGCGTTTTAACAGAGGTGGCCCAACTGGCCGGAGATTTCAACACGGGCTCCACCTTTGTGGCCAGCGGTTTGCCGAAGTACACCGATTTATCTCAGGCCGAATATATTACCACCGCCCCTGGCCCGTCCGTTTCAATTGATGCCTTGCCTAATATAAGCCACGATAACGTTAAGGTCGAAGTGGAGCGGGTTGTGGCTGCCCTGGCTCAGCGCGGACTTGATGTGTACGCCATTAATGTCACCCACCCCGCTCTCGATGTCCCGGCCGTTTACACCATCGTGCCCGGGGCCCATTTCCGGGAACGCGCCAGGGCTTCGAGTGTCCCCTTCTTTGCGGCAAAAAT
>CAZVRN010000425.1:0-2420 GCA_964629485.1 uncultured Thermodesulfobacteriota bacterium
CCCGAGAATGACCCTGATCTTGTCGCCGGGCATATCCTCGGTTCTGATTACCGTCCTGTTTAAATGGAGCTTGATCTTTTTCTTTTTCATCTCCCGTTCAAGGGTTCGGCTGATATCGCGGTCAACCGACGGCAGGCCCACGACCCTGTCCAGGGCTTCGACAATGGTTACTTTGGTTCCAAAGGCGTTGAAAATGAACCCAAACTCGGCCCCGACAACCCCCCCGCCCAGAATAACCATTTCTTCGGGAATTTCTTCAAGAAGCAAAGCGTCATTTGACGAGAGGATTTTTCGCCCGTCAGCAGGGAAAGCCGGTATGTTTAAAGGCTTGGACCCGGAAGCCAGGATAAGCTTGTCGCAGGAAATTTCCGCTAAGCGCCCGTCCGCACCCGTGATGCGCACGCGCTTTGGATCCAGAACGTAGGCTTCGCCCCTCAGAAACTGAATCCTTAAGCTGTCAATAATTTTTCGCACGCCCCCGACCAGGGTCTCAACGACTTTTCGCCTGCGTCTGGCGATAGCCTTAATGTCCGGCCGCACTTCACCATTTAAGATAATGCCGAATTCATTGAAGCGCCTTGCCTTTTCCAATGCCTCGGCCGTGGCCCTGATGGTCTTGGTCGGGATACAGCCCCAGTTCAGGCAGGTTCCTCCAAGTTCGTCATTTTCAATCAGGGTGACTTCCGCACCGAGTCGGGCCGCCCGGATAGCTCCGATATATCCTCCGGGGCCGGAACCGATAATGGTGATTCTTGCAGCCATCAGTCTTTTGTGTACTCAGTCATGCGGTGAAGGGATATTAAGGTCTCCGTTTTTAAAAATCATAATAACGTCTGTAGTTGGAAGAAGCAATAAAGCATTTGCATTGAAACCGATTTATCAAACAGCAGTTTATCAGGTTATGAGGCATTGATGATTTTTTGCTCGTTTTGGTTTTTTTGAGGCCGGGCGAAAAGGATGACGACCGCGCCGACAATTTGCAGTATAGCCATGATGGCGAAAATGAGGTGGTAAGTTCCGGTGATATCAAACAGGTAACCGGCTAAAAGAGGGCCGGTTATCCCGGAGATGGTATACATGGGCGCCATGAATCCGCCGATCTTGGCGAAAGCCGCCCGGCCGAAATATTCGACTCGTATAGCCGGGTCCAGGGGGATGCCTCCGCCGAAACCGACGCCATAGACCACGATAAAGATGTAAACCAGGTTCATGTCCTGCGCGATGATCAATAAAAAAATAGCGGCCGCCTGCATGCAGTAGCAGACTGTGAAGAGGTAGCGCTTTTTAATAAAGTCACCCAGCCATCCAAACGAGAGCCTGCCCACGATGCTTATCAGGACCATGAACCCGAGTGAGAAGGCGGCTTTTTCCGGTGAAATGCCTTTGTCTGTCAGTGCCGGGACCAGGTGCACGGTAATAACCGACTGGGCCAGGCCTGAAAGGACAAAGGAGCCTGCCAGAAGCCAGAACACCTTGGACAGAAGCGCTTCCTTGAGTGTCCAGTCCCTTGAAGGCAGGTTCGCCACGGATGGGTTTTCATGCGGTGCAAAATTGTTTTCAGGAGGTGCCTTGGATGGCTGGTCCCCGTCTGGCAAAAGACCCTTGTCTTCCGGCCGATGCCTTATTATCAAAGATAGGGGCAGGACGACTACCCAGATGACTATTCCCGCTATGACGAATGAGAGACGCCAGCCAAGGTACTTGATTAAAAAAGCGGCCGCCGGCGCGCAGACAAAACCGCCGACCCCGGCGCCGATAGCCAGTATTGAGAGGGCGCGCGAGGTCTTTCGCACGAACCAGTTGGAAATGGCGGTCATGGTCGGCAGGTAAAGCATGGCGCTCATTCCCAGGGAGGTCAGGATGCCGTAAACCAGGTAGAAACTGAGCAGGGAATTTACAAAGTACATCAGCACAAAGCTGGCCCCCATGATTAATGCGCCGAAGATAATGATAATTCTCGGCCCGTACTTGTCCGTGGCCCAGCCCAGGATCGGCGAAAAAATTCCGCCCTGAATGCTCCTCAGAGAATACGCGCCGGAAGTCATGGCGCGCGTCCATCCGAACTCGTTCATCATGGGCTTGAAAAAAACACTGAAAGAATACAGGCCCAGACCGTAACCCAGCATGCAGATAATGCTTGAGGCCAGGACAATCCACCATCCGTAAAAGACCCTGTTAACCGCTCGATAAATCAGTCGTATCGGCATATTTTTTTCTATTTCATTCCATTCCTGATGCGTTCGCCGTCCTGAACGCGGTTATCTGCCCTTAAAAGGCAACCCTGTTAATATAGTTCTATAACGCCGTGATTTCCACTTCTTTTAGTACGCCTTGGAAACAAAAGGCGGGAACAGTTGAGGAGAGACCGGCAAGGCGGTCGAGCGCGATCAAAAAACATGGCCGCCAGCCTGAAAAAGCCC
>CAZVRN010000426.1:0-2356 GCA_964629485.1 uncultured Thermodesulfobacteriota bacterium
CTTTTCCCCGCAAGGCGTGATCGTAGAAAACGGAGGAGACATTTTCGTGTCCGTAGCCAGCGAGATCGTGATCGGCCTCTTAGCCGGTGCGTCGCCCTTGTCATTACGCCTGGGGATGGCCGTATCTCCGGACCAGACTCCACTGGGGATATGTACGTCCTCAAGCACAATCGGTCATTCTCTCAGTCTGGGCAGGGCGGACGCGGCAACTGTTACGGCCGATTCAGCAGCCCTGGCCGACGCCGCGGCCACGGCTCTGGGAAATCGCATTAAAGAGGATAAGGATATTGAACCTGCCTTGAACTGGGTGCTGACCCTGAACGGAGTGCGCGGGGCCGCCGTAATTCTGGGGAAAAACATCGGTCTTCTGGGAGATTTAAACCTGGTTCAAATTTAAGTTTGAACAAGATCTTTCATCCCCGATTCTATCCTTAAAACCAAACAAGCGGCTTAATAAGGAAAACGCTCGCCTCAACCGCATCCTTAACGGCTAAAAAAACTTGTTTTATCCTGATATGATTTGATAAGCTAAGAAAATATTGCTGTTTTGCGAAAGGACAATGCAGGGACAATTTTTTAAAAAAAGGTTGAATCCTTGGTTTTTTCGACCTAATAAGGCCGCCCAAAATCGTGCTAAAACGAGGAGGATATCAACCCTTAGTTCGCAATAATACCGTGTTTACCCAAATGTTTAAACTGGTTTCGAGGCAAGAATTTCAGCATCTGACCGCTCAATACGTTCATGGTATCAAAGCGGGTAAGATGAGCCATCGACCTCAGTTCATAGCCCTGGAAATGGCCAGGCTTAAGTTTGCCCTCGAATTATCCTATGAGCAGCAGCGGTAATAAAACCATGACGATTACGCTCATTACGGAGGACTTAACGTCAAATGAAGATCGGTGTTATGTCCGATACTCACCTGAGACAGATTACAAACGACCTTAGAAAGGTAGTCGAAGGCATCTTCAGCGATGCCGACATGATTCTTCACGCCGGGGACATTGTCTCGCCAACAGTGCTGAACTACCTGGAATCCGCCAAGGTCATCGCGGTTTCAGGAAACATGGACCCTTATGAGACAAGTCAATCACTTCCGGAGAAACGGGTTATTGAGGCCGAATCTTTCAAAATCGGGCTCATCCACGGCTGGGGCCCTCCGCAAGGACTGGCTCAAAAGCTCAGAAAGGAGTTCGAACAGATAGATTGCCTTGTTTTCGGGCACAGCCATCAACCGCTAAATGCTCGATTCGGAAACGTGCTTTATTTCAACCCGGGATCAATGACCTTCAGCAGCAGATCGTCCAAGAAATCGGTGGGAATACTGCACATACACGACACCATTGAAGGTGAAATCATCACATTAGATTAGGAGAAACTCAATGAAAAATCTCTGGGCCCCATGGAGAATGACTTACATTACCGGCGCTGATGAGCAGGCGGCATCGGGGAAATGCGTATTTTGCGTAAGTGACGACCATGTGAGACCGGATAAAGATCGGCTCATACTCAACGTCGGCAAGCTCTCCATAATAATGATGAACCGATATCCTTACACGAACGGGCATCTCCTGGTGGCCCCGCGCCGCCACGTCCCTGAGTTGTCGGATCTGACCAAGGAAGAAATGAGTGACCTGCTCGGGCATGTCCGATCAAGCATCGAAATCCTGCGCAAAGACATGAACCCGGATGGTTTCAATGTCGGCCTGAACCTGGGCCGGGTGGCCGGAGCGGGCGTGGAAGAGCACATCCATTTTCATATCGTGCCGCGCTGGAACGGTGACACCAATTTCATGACGGTTTTTGCTGACGTACGGGTCATCCCGGAACACCTGGAAGCCTCATTTGACCGTCTGGTCAAGTATTTCAAGGAACTGCCCGAATAAAAGTGAAAAATCTGAAACCAATAAGCATCAGCCTGGCCGTAATCATCCTGGTGATTCTTATAATCCAGAATCTGGATGTGCTTACAAAAAATGAAGTTTTCAGAATTAACCTTCTCTTTGCCACCTTTCAAAGCCCCCCGTTTCAACTTTACCTTCTTCTGCTTGTCTGCTTTGTCGCGGGTTTCCTTTTCGCCTATTTGTCTGGATTCATCCAGCGCCGTCGTTTAAAAAAGACCATAAAGACACTCAGCCATTCTCAGCGGCAGGCCGAAAAAGAACTGGATGCACTCCGCAATCTCCCCATCGTTGAATCGCGAACTCCTGCAGGCAACAATCAATCCTCAGAACAAGATGAAGAGTGAGTTTATGTGGGAGCAGCAGCTTAAGTTTCTCATTATTAAAATAACCGAATATCAGTTAATACTCCTGGTGGCAGTGGTTTCAATCATTCTGGGCTATATCCTGGGTGTCC
>CAZVRN010000427.1:0-2354 GCA_964629485.1 uncultured Thermodesulfobacteriota bacterium
TAGCCCACGCCCACGGCCAGGGTGCCGCCTCCGATGGCGTCCAGGTACTCGCGTCCGTTTATGTCGGTCAAAGTCGCGCCTTTACCTTTGGTCAGGATCCAGGCGCCTTCCTCCTCCCTTTCCTGCCTGGCCGTAACAGCCGGGATATGGTGCTTCAAGGCCATTTTGTTCAATTCATCCGGGCTGTCTTTGCCTACGTTTCCAAACACTTTTCCCTTTGCTGTCATTTACTCCTCCTTAAAAATACGTAATTTACCTTCAGGTTTTTTAAACGCGCCGCACATTATTTATTTGTTCTGTAAAACGCAGTTTACCTTATAAAACACTGAAAGTCCAATTAAGACCTCTTTAGAACGAATAATTTTATTGAAATCGCGAAAGGCCCGGACAACAAACTTGTCCGGGCCACCCGCCTTACAGTTGTGTTATATTAAAGAAATTGTATAGGAGATTGTGCAATGACCCCAGAGGCAGCTAAATCAATTATTCTTCATGCTGTTTCAGCGACACAGTCTAGGTGGTCGAAATATGATCAGTCCTGGAGTGATATTAATCAAATTTTCATATCTCATGGCTACGAACAAGGTGGATTCCAAATTTTCAAGATGATTCCGCTGATGGAAGATAGGGGTATCTATTCAATCAATAGTCTTGGTAGCATTCTATACTACTACACAGGCCCTAAGAAATATGATCGTAATTATGCCGGATCACTTGATTCAAAATTTTATAACGCGTTGAGATCAAGAGAATTTGGTCAAACTGGGTTACTCCTATATTCTTGTATTGATGATTTTTTAACTGCCAAGATCGGTAGCCCTGGTGCTTTCTTTTGGAGAATAATATGGCAACTCTTAGTATGCTGTAACTTTCTTTCGCGAGAATACAACTCAAGTTTTTCCGAATACATTAGATCACTATACGGTGAGTTCGCCAAGCATGAGCATGTTTCGGATAACGATTTTTTAAAAATTTCATCGGAAGAATGGCAAAACTTTCTTGAAAAGGTAAAACCTTGGAAAAATCTCTATGGCATAGGACAAAATGTTTTTGATTTTATCTTTGGCGATATAGTAGAAGCAAAATTCGTAAGCGATTCCTTTAAATTTGATTCAGCAAATCAGCATTTTTTAATGGTTACCGGGATTTGCGATCTTGTCAAACCCTTCACTAGAGAAGCTACTATAGAGTTTCTGAAGCAGTTGCATCTCCCTTATACATTAAGACAGATAAATAAAGGGATATATACCTATTGCTCGAAGACAGAGGCAATGAATTTTGGCTTTTGCAGATCTATTAATAAATGTCTTGCTTGTTCAGTTAACGCAGACTGCCACAAGCGATTCTAAGGCTAACAATAGCATGAAAATGGATGGGTTATATTGCGGTTCTCCTCGTTCCAGGGCTCTGCCCTGGAATGGGTAGATTGATTCGAGGCTCTGCCTCGATACCTTCCCCGCATCATGACACGAAACCGATATAAGACAATCCGGGGCACAAGAACCTATTTCGTTACCAGCACGGTCACCGGCTGGCAGGCCTTGTTAACCCGGCCGTATTTGCCCGGAATAATTCTTGATTCATTAAGATTCATTCGAGGATTGGAGATATTCGAGCGGACGGCAATACATGGGAAGCAATGGTTTGGTTTCTGTTGAAATTATTGTATAGGGGTTTGTGTTGAGGCAGAGCCTCAAGTCGTTACACCGTTCCAGGGCAGAGCCCCGGAACGAGGAAAAAAACTTCATCCTTTAGCTGAACTCTTTGTCAGCTTCCGTGATTTCAACAAAATTACTCGTTCTTAAAAGGTCTTATGATATAATGGCGAATCAGCGCTGACTTGAGGGATTTTAAATGGCTGATCACCGTGATAAAATCATGACCTGGGACCAGGCCCGGAAGGAAATACAAACCTTAAGAAAGGCCGGGCAGAAGGTCGTCTTTACCAACGGCTGTTTTGACCTGCTTCACCTGGGGCATCTTCGCTACCTGACAGAGGCCCGGAAACTGGGAGACTTTCTGGTGATCGGACTCAACTCGGACCGCTCGACCCGGGAAATCAAGGGACCCGGCCGGCCGATTATGCCTGAGGAGCAAAGGGCTGAAATACTGGCCGGGCTGAGTGTTGTGGACGGGGTGGTGATATTCGATCAGCCGGACCCCCTTGAGCTTATAAGCGCGCTCAAACCGGACGTCCTGGTCAAAGGCGGGGACTGGCCTCCGGATAAAATAATCGGCCGGGAAGTGGTGGAAAAAAACGGCGGATACGTGACGACCATCCCGGTGACACCGAATATCTCCACCACGGCTATCATCAACCGTATTGTTGAACTCAGCCGAAACGAAATCTGATA
>CAZVRN010000428.1:0-2352 GCA_964629485.1 uncultured Thermodesulfobacteriota bacterium
TATAGCCCGGCTCCTCCTCGCTGAAATACTTTTAAATAATAAGCAAACCAAAGGCGCGGAACAACAATATCAGGCTCTTATCGCGCAAAATCCAGATAATGATAATTATAAATTGTTATTGGCCAGCTTCTATCGCCGCATGGATAAGAATGACCAGGCAGAAGTCCTTTTAAAGGACCTTATTGCCAAACATCCTGATGATGTGAAATATCGATTAAGGCTCGCTCAGTTTTTCGAAAAAACGAAACAGAAAGAAAAGATGGTGGCTATACTGAAGCAGGCCGTCCAGGATTTGCCCACTGAATATGCGCCCTATGAACTCCTGGCCAGGTATTATTCATTAAAAAAGGATTATAACAGTGCGGTAAAGATCTTGGATCAGTTCATGTCAAAAGTGCCCAAAGGGCCTAAATATTTAAATGCAAAGGATCTGAAAGCGGCAATCTTATTTCAAAACAAAAAGCCGGATCAAGCTTTCAAACTCGTGCAAGAAGTTCTTAAGGAGAACCCAAACGATGTGCGGGCTCATGCGCTTAAGGGAGATATCCTGGCGCTGCGTCGAGAGTTTGTTGACGCTATTTCCGAATACCGCGCGGTTCTCCATGAAGAACCCGACAACAACCTGGTGGCAATAAAACTGGCTCGCACCCATCTGCTTAACGGTGAATCCGGCCTGGCCGTGGATACTTATAATCGCATCCTGGAAAAAAATCCTAAACTGCTTACGCCCAGATTCGATCTGGTTAGAATTTACATGTCGCAAGGCAAGTTTGATCAAGCCGGCCGACATTTGAAAGCCGTTTTGGAGTTTCAGCCGGATAATCAAGATGCCCTGTTGCGCTTAGGCGATATAGCCCTGGCTCAAAAAGACGTGAAACAAGCGCGCACCTATTTCGCCAGGTTGTTGAAGCTTACGCCCGAATCTCCCGTGGCCCTTTTAAGAAACGGGATTATTAAATTGATAGAGCGAAAGCAAGATCAAGCCGTTTCTTTATTTGAAAAAACGCTTGTTTTAAATCCGGATTACTCGCCGGCACTGGAACAGATACTGCAACTCCTGATGCGGGAAAAGAAGCTGGACCAGGCTATTGCCAGATGCAAAGCGCAGATTTCAAAAAGCCCTTCAAATTCTCGATACCGTGTATTAATAGGCAGATTGTACCTCAGAAAAAAAGAGGTTGATCTGGCCCGGAGCAGCTTTGAAAAAGCACTGGAAATCAACCCTGATGACCAGAGAGCCTCTTTTGAGTTAGCCCGTCTCGAACTATCTCAAGGTTCTGTGGACGCGGCTCTCTCAAGGAGCAAAAAAATACTGGAGAAGAATCCCAACAACTTGGGGGTCGCGTTCTTCGTCGCTACGTTATATGAAAATAAAAGAGAATATGAACAGGCGAAAGAGATATACAAGGAGATTTTAAAGAAAAGACCGGATAACAAAATCGCAGCCAATAATTTAGCATTCTACTATGCCGAACATGTACCAACTACTGAAAACTTGGACAAAGCGGAACAGCTGCTTTCTCCCTTTTTGGAAAAAATGAGAAATGTACCTGAGATAATTGATACCTGGGCCTGGATTCAATATAGAAAAAAGCGTTATGAAAAAGCAAAAGACCTTCTGCTTGGCGTAGTTGATAAAGGCAAACGTATCCCTGCGTTTAATTATCATTTAGGGATGGTTTTGTTTCAACTGCATGATAAAAATCAAGCTAAGAAGTATCTTGAACAGGCCTTAAACAGCCCGGGATATTTCCCTGGGCGAGACGAAGCTGAAAAGACGCTCAAGAAGCTGGATTGAGAAATCAAAATGGGGACATTCCCTGGCCGAGGCAAAAAGGATGCTTTTTTATACTGCCGGGCTTAAAAGTATATTGGGATTTCGACTAGTTCGAACTCAGGTCGGCCGTGGAGATAAAAAGCCTTAGCCAGGACCGATAATTTTGTTGAAATCACGTAGGGTGACAACTTAATCCGTAGGATATTATATAATATCTTGAGGGATGTAAACTTGAGCCTGACCATGAGTCTTTTGGCCCAAGGATGAAGTTTTAAGAGGTTTTTTCAAAGCACAGGGGAATGTGTAAAAAATTTGAGCTTTAGGCGATAAAAAAGGCAGGACCTTCGGGCCCTGCCTTCTGTGTTGGAGGATTAAGATTTATTTAGCTTTTAAACTTTCTCCTGAGACCGACCAGACCGAACAGGCCGGAACCGAGCAGCAGCATTGCTGAAGGAATGGGAACGGGGCTGACTTCCAGGTGATACTTATCACCTTGATAACCACCACTACCATCTGGGGTAGAATCGTTAAAGGCGATCTGGAATCCTATATTGGTGACATGGTCTAAGTTGTTT
>CAZVRN010000429.1:0-2325 GCA_964629485.1 uncultured Thermodesulfobacteriota bacterium
TCATTATCTCCTCGGGATTGAAACCGTTATAAAGGATCATCATGGCTCCCTGAGCCACATAGAGTTGGGCCTGGGAAAAGCCGAAGGCGTGACACATGGGCAAAACCGTAATGCAGGACTCACTGATATTTCCGGCGGTTGAAATAGATTCCATCTCCGCCATCTGATAGACATTGGTGACGATATTGTAATGAGTCAGCATCACGCCCTTGGGCGCGCCGGTGGTTCCGCCGGTATAGAGCAAAACGCCCAGATCTTCTCTGGGATTGATCTTAACTTCAGGAGGTTTGGCCGGGTATTTCTCCATCAGTTCCTCCAGGCTGATCGTGCCCGGTTTTTTTTCTCCACTGAGTATAATATTTTCTATTAAACCCTTCTGTATTACCTGTTCTATATTCGGGTAGAGTACGGAACTGCAAACAATTATTTTGAGGATACCGCTGTCGTTTATGATGTGCTCGATATCAGTCGCCTTGAGCATTGGATTAATAGGCACTGCAATGGCTCCGGTTTGGCTTATCCCATAGACCGTGAAAATAAACTCGGGAGAATTGGTCATATAAATCCCCACCCCGTCGCCCTTTTTCACGCCCATATCCGCGAGTCCGGCCGCTATCTTGTCACTGAAGTACATGAGTTCCCGGTACGTATATTTTTTTTCTTCCTGAACAAAATAGATTGCCAGGTTGTGAGGAAGCCGCCGGGCTGTCTCACGGCCGATCAAGTGAATTGGTATCTCAGGATATTTCACAGTCCCGGGAACTCCCTCGGGATATAGATCCATCCAGGGGCGACCGGGCCTGACCCAAGGGCTTTGGTTTTTAAAATCATGCGCGAGGGTATAGAGCGGTTTGTCCGGAATCATGATCATGGAACCTCCTTCCCATAGCTGCCAGGGTTTTTATTTCTGAAATAATTTTTTTTACACCTGCTGTTAAACAACCGGAGCATGTAAAGTGATAAATGAATGAACTTTGCGATTTGGACAAAATTACGGTTCTTAAAATAATACCATACATTTTTATCGTTTCAAACATGTTTAAAGACCTCTTAAGAACCAATCATTTTATTGAAACCGCGGAAGACAAAAAATTAACCCATGACTTCTCATCTGCTTAGACCTGTAAAACCGGACAGCCCGGCTTGAAAAAACAAAATGCTTCACTGACAGCGGAAAATGGTTTATGAAAATCCTGATTAATGCTAACCTGATAATCAAAGATACACCGAACGAATTTATCCTCGTTAAAATCGAAAGAGAGGTGAAGCCATGCGCAGTTTTACAAAGTCCCGGGCCCTCTATGAACGAGCGGCCAGAGTGATACCCGGAGGAATTCCAGGCCATCAGACGCCAAGATTTCTTGTTTGGGATAAAAGTCCTTATTTTGTGGAGAAAGCCGAGGGATGCCGGTTCTGGGACGTGGATGGTAACGAGTACATTGATTACATGTGCGCTTACGGTCCGATGATACTTGGATACAACCACCCCAAGGTTGAAGAGGCCGTCAAAAATCAGAGGAGTAAAGGGGATTGTTTCAATCTTCCCTCTCAAATGTGGGTTGAACTGGCGGAGTACCTTGTTGATCTCATCGCTTCAGCGGATTGGGCTCTGTTTGGCAAAAACGGATCCGACGCGGTCAATTGCGCGGTTTTAGTGGCCCGGGCGCATACGGGAAAAGAAAAAATCATTATGACCGAGGGCGCATATCATGGCATAGGCCCTTGGTGTACTCCCAACACGACAGGGATAACCGAAGAAGACAGGGCCAATGTTATCACCTTTCCGTATAATGATGTCGAGGCGTTTGAAAAAATTCTTGAGACGAACCAGGACGACGCGGCTGCGGTCATTGTCACTCCCTTTAAGCATGAATTTTCTCACAATCAGGAGATGCCGACGGAAGCCTTTTTGCACGCGCTCAGGGAAAACTGCAAACCAGAAGGCCCTCTGCTGATCATGGATGACGTTCGAGCCGGGTTCAGGCTGCACATGGCCGGATCAGCCGAATATTTTGACCTGAAACCTCATCTTTCCTGCTTCTCCAAGGCCCTGGGCAATGGGTATCCCATCTCTGCCTGTCTCGGCGTCAGCGATCTCATGAAAGCGGCGCGCCGAATTTTCTTTACCGGTTCTTTTTTCACAAGCGCAGTTCCCATGGCCGCCGCCCTGGCCACGCTTCATGAAATGGTCAGCACAAACGCCCTTGAACACACATTTCGCATGGGAGAAAAACTGATGCAGGGGATGCTTAACCAAGCGCAGTCCCTGGGACTGGACATCAGCTACACAGGCCCGGTGACCATTCCTTTTATGACTTTCAAGGA
>CAZVRN010000430.1:0-2314 GCA_964629485.1 uncultured Thermodesulfobacteriota bacterium
AACTTCATCCTCTAGCTGAACTCATAATCAGTCTCCTGTGGTTTCAACAAAATTACTCGTTCTTAAGAGGTCTTACCCCGGCCGTATCCGGCGCCTGGTTAGGATAGGCTGGATGCCGTTTTAATCGTCTCTTATTCACTAAGCTATCTATAAAATATCTAGAAAATATCCTGAGCCGCCTTTTCAAGCTCCGCCCTGAAATCAGGGTGAGCCACGCGGATCAGCTCCCGGGCTCTCTCGCGGTGTGTTTTGCCCACAAGCTCTGCCACGCCCCATTCCGTGATTATCGTATCGGCGTATACCCTGGGAATGGACACCAGGGAACCCTGATCCATGTATGGCACGATGTTGGAGACCGCTCCGTCGCCCCAGGTGGACCTGAGCAGGGTCACGGCCCGGCCGCCGGGCGCAAAAAACGCGCCGATGTGAAACTCTATCTGGCCGCCCGGACCGTTGATCAGCCTGGCCCCGAACTGGCTCTCGCAGGTGATCTGGCCGGTCAGGTCCACCTGAACGGCGTTATTTATGGAAACCATGTTTTTGTTTTTAGCCACGTTGGGAATATTGACAACGTAATCGGAGCTGTACTGCTCTATCAGGGGATTGTTGTCAGCCCAGAGCACCTCCTCCCGGCGCATTCCTGTCAGCGCGGCGAAGACGGCTTTGCCTGGATGCAGGGTGGCGTACCTGCCTGTGGCGATCCCGCGCTTGACCAGAAACCCCATGCCCGGACAGGCCATTTCACTGAATATGCTGAGATCATTGAGGTGATCGTAGACACCGAGTTCAACCATGTATTTTGAAGGCGTGCCAATGCCCATTTGGATGGTGTCCCGATCTTTTACCACCGTTTTTAAATGCTCGGCGATTTTTTTTGAAGCCTCGTCCGGTTCGTCAAGGCCGAGGAGAATCTCGACCCTGGCAGGCTCCACCTCGTCGATCTGCTCGATAAACTGCCGCAATGATCTGGGGTTCGCCGTTGTGATGACCTGGCGCGCGCGATCCTGCTTTTCCGGGGAAATAAGATTGACCAGCCGGGTTACATCGTCCTCATCAAGGGGCGGCGCCGTGCAATCAACCAGGTAGTCCACCTCTGAAACATGGAGATAGGTATCGCCATGTGACCGGATCAGGTTCTCATCCACTTCCGCTATGACTGTTTTTGCGTTCCTGGAATAAAGCCGCCTTTCCCAGACCTGTTCGCCAAAGGTCATGAATCCGTTCTCATCCGGTGGAGAAACATCAAACAAGGCGATATCGATCTCCCGTTTGGCAGGCCGGTTGTCGCGGTAGATTTTGAACCAGGTCGAGTTGGTGTAAGGCAGGAAGGAGACATGCCCCTCATCGTGCGCCTGGCGGCCGGTCGGTCCCAGATAGATACGTACAAAGACCTGGAAGGATTCTTCCATTCCCGGACTGAGCCAGCCCGGATCGAAAAGGGGCGCTTGAATCTCTACGGTCACATCCCTCAGTTCCTCGTGCCGGGCCGCGATCGCATGCGCAACCTGGCCCCAGTACACGCTTGGAATGAATATATTATCTCCTGACTTGACCGCCTGGGCCGCCTCTTCGGCTGAGACAAGCTTGCTTTTATACTGCTCCTGCCAGTTATCCAATTTTAGTCGTTTTCGCTCCATGTTTGACCTCCATTTTTTTGTTGAAGCAAAAGGCCCCCAAGAGGCGTCATCACAGGGCCGGAAGCTTATAATGGGACCTTTTCTCCTTGGATATTAAATAAAACCGGTTGCTTCCGACTAAAGACCTTTTAAGAACTTCGTCCTTTAGCCGAACTTATTGTCAGTTTCCGCGATTTCAACAAAATTACTCGTTCTTAAGAGGTTTTGATTAAGAGTTAAACATGGACTTTCCGGTCTCACCATCGTAGATTTCAGTCTTGAAGACTGCCTGCTGGTGCTTAAGGTACTCAGCTTTTGTCATTTGCGGCTTATAATCCGCCAGGATTTCCTTTGCTTTCTCCGCCCCTCCGTAAAGGACCTCGATGGCCGTCATGGCCAGAAGTTTGGCCGGGACAAGATAGGCCAGGTTCTTGTCTGAAATCCGGTAGTCAGCCCCGTGGTTTCTTCCAAGCGCGCCTCCAACCATGGGATGAAGCGCGGGCATCAGGTGCGCGATATCACCCATGTCCGTGGAACCGGCTCCATGGCCTCCGTCCGCGTACTCGTCTTTTCCCAGGAGGGCCGTTGCGGTTTCCTTGAATATCTCAGACAACCGGGGGTCGTTTGTCAAGGGAAAGTATCCCGGAATCGTTTCAATCTCGACCTCGGCCCCGATGGCCAGGGCCCCGGCCCGCAAG